>JBQCEJ010000493.1:0-11715 GCA_051960355.1 Verrucomicrobiota bacterium
AACTCCGACAATCTTTTGGGCAACCGTTTCATGGAAGTCACCAAAGGCACCGGCGGCGTCCCGACTGTCCTGCAATCCACGAACCGGGAACTGCTGGGCATTTTGAAAAGCGACAAGCTGATCAAGGATCAGCTTAAGGAATTGCAGCAACAGGGGAAATCCGAGAGCGAAGCACTGGCGGCTCTGAAAAGCCAGGCCGCATCCCATCCGGACGAGTTCTACACCAGCCAGTTTCGGGAACACATTTATTTCCTCGATCCGCTCGAATCCCCCGCCATCACGGAACGACTCGACAAGCTGGTCAGCCAGGCGGAAGCGGCTTTGCCCAATATTCTGGCGCTCACCAACCAGCTCTCAGCCGTGCTTTCAAACAGCGCGGCTTTGACCGCGCATCTGAGTGAGATCACGCAAAACGCCCGTCCAGCCGTGAGCAATCTCACCCTATTGACCGCGCAGATGAATCAGCCCGGCGCTTTGGGCGAATGGCTGTTGCCGACCAACATCAACCAGAAGCTCGATTCGGTGCTGGGAGGCGCGGACACCACTTTGAACACGGCGAACACGAATTTGGCGACGCTCGCCGCAACGCTGAACGCGTCGTTGGAAAATCTTTCCAACATCACCAGCAATCTTAACGGTCAGGTGGAGGCGAACACGAACATTCTCAGCAGTGTTTCCAAGGCGATTGTGGATACAGACAATCTGGTGCAGGGGCTCAAGCATCATGGGCTGTTGCGCTCGGCTTTCAAGCAGGAAAACAAAACCAACGAACCGCCCCGCGCGCCCGCGCATCCGTTGCGTTCACCCAAAGAGAGCGGGAAGCGTTAGCGCAATCGGCCAGCCGATCCTGGGCCGGGATTAGTTGTGAATCGTGAACCAGATCACAATCGCGGCCAAACCCGCGAGCGACGCGAAGATCACAATCCCATTGAGTCCAACTCGAGCCGTTCCGGACCGGTCGTCAGGCACCAAGGCCACTTTGATTTCACCGCCGCTTTTCTTGTGCACCGCAAAGCTGATGGCACTCATGCGGTTCTCTCAGCAAAGCCCAGGCCACCGAAACGAACTGACCCCGGCTGAATTGGAACTCGCCGCTGGCTCGCCTGAGCTTCGCTTTTTGAGCGCGTTTAAAGCCCAGATCAACAAGCCCTTCCGCAGCACGGGGAAAAGGGGCGGAGAATTCGCCGCAGTTCTTTTCAGCATTCATTTGGCAAATCGTCCCCGGCGGCCGATGAAAGTTTGACCTGTTTTCAGCCAATCCCTAGACTCGCGCCTCATTTATGAAGATTCTTGTTTGTGACCCGATTTCACCAAAAGGAATTGCCCTGCTGCAACAACGCCCTGAGTTTCAGGTGACCGTCCTGCCGAAACGGCTGTCCGAAGCCGAATTGCTGCCCTTGGTTGCCGATGTTTCCGCGATGCTGGTGCGATCGGAAACCAAAGTGACCCGCAAAATCCTGGAAGCCGCACCGCAACTCCGCGTCGTCGGGCGCGCCGGCGTAGGCGTGGACAACATCGACGTCGAAGCCGCCACCCAGCGCGGCGTCGTGGTCATGAACACGCCCGGCGGCAATACCATCACCACGGCGGAATTGACCTTTACCATGTTGCTCAGCCTCGCGCGGAAAGTTCCGCAGGCACACGGCTCCATGGCCGCGGGTCGTTGGGATCGCAAACAATATCAGGGGTCCGAACTGTTTGGCAAAACCCTCGGCATTCTTGGAATGGGCCGAATCGGCGGCGAAGTCGCCAAACGCGCCCTGGCCTTCGGAATGAAAGTGCTCGCGTACGACCCGTTCCTGACGGAAGCCCGCGCCAAAGCGATCGGCGTGGATCTCGTGGCTGAACTCGACGGCGTCTATCGCGATGCCGACTTCATCACGGTCCACATGCCGGTGACGGAGCAGACGCGCGGGATGCTGAATGCCGCGGCCTTCACCAAGATGAAACCGAAGGTCAACATCGTAAATTGCGCCCGCGGCGAAATCATCATTGAAGACGACCTGATTGCGGCGTTGGATTCCGGCAAAGTGGCCGGCGCCGCACTCGATGTTTTTGCAGTGGAACCGCTGCCGGAAACGCATCCGTTCCGAAAGCATCCCGGAATCATTCTCACCCCGCATCTGGGCGCGAGCACCAACGAAGCGCAGGAGAAATGCGGCATTGAAGTCGCCGAAGTCATCGCCGGCTATCTGCTCACAGGCGAAGTTCGCAATGCGATCAACCTGCCCTATCTCGACGCGAAGACTTACGAACAGGTGAAGCCGTATCTCACGCTCGGCGAGAAGCTCGGTAAACTGCTGGCGCAACTCGCCCCGCCGCAAGTCGATCGCCTGCACATCACCTACGGCGGCAAGGCCAAAGAATTGCCAAACATTGATCCGATCACCCGCGCGATTCTGCAAGGTTTTCTCTCACGCGCATCGGTCAAAGATCTGAACAACATCAACGTCCGCAGCATCGCTTCGACGCTCGGTTTGACAGTCGAGGAAAAGCGCTCGAACGAAGCGGTCACCTTCAACGAATGGCTGCACGTGCAGGCTTCGTGCGACGGCACCAAGCTGATTTCCGCCGGCGGCACTTTCTTTGGTTCACCCGAGAACCCGCGCATCGTCCGCGTCTTCAGCCAGCCCACGGAAATCGTGCCGTTTGGCGTCGTGCTGATGATGAAGAACAAAGACCGGCCCGGCATTGTCGGTTACCTCGGCACGCTGCTGGCCAAATACAAAGTTAACATTGCCAGCATGAGCCTCAGCCGGGATACTGCCGGCGGTTACGCTCTGACAGTTTTGAATTTGGATAGCGTCCCCCCGAACGACTTCCTGGACGAGATTCGAAAAGATCCGGACATCAGCAACGTTGAGGTAGTTAAACTATAATCCTGTGTTAGACTGAACGACATTTATGAAGCATTTCAAGAAATCACTCGTCCTGGTTTGCGCTGTGGCACCGCTGCTCGCAGTTCATGCCGCTGACGAGAAAACGACAGCACCCATCCAGCCCACGATCAAGGCGAGCGACCTGTTCACCAATTCGATCGTCGCCAAAGCCAAAGGCGTTTCCATCTCTCGCTCGCAACTCGACGAAGCGCTGATCGGCATCAAGACCGGCGCCGCCGCCCGCGGTCAGCAGATCGGACCAGACCAGATGGCGATGCTGGAGCGCCAGATTTTGCAGCGGCTCATTCAGGTGCAGTTGCTGAATGCAAAAGCGACTCCCGCTGACAAAGCGGCTGGCAAAGAACAGACCGAAAAACGCATCGCTGATTTGAAAGCCCGCGCCGGTTCGCAGGAACTCTTCGAGACGCAATTGAAATCGATCGGGATCACCGAGAGCGAGTTGAGCACGAAGATGGGCCAAGAACTGACGGCTGAAGCGGTTCTCAAGCGCGAACTCAAAGCCGGCGCTTCCGACGAAGAGGCGAAGAAATTCTACGACGAAAACCCCGGCAAATTCGAGCAACCGGAAATGGTGAAAGCCGCGCACGTATTGATCGGCACGAAGGACAACACCACGGGCACTGATCTTTCCGACGAACAGAAAGCTGCCAAGAAGAAGATCGCAGAAGATGTGCTCAAACGCGCCAAGGCGGGCGAAGACTTCGCCAAGCTGGCCGAGAAATACTCGGATGATCCCGGCTCCAAGGACAAAGGCGGCGAATACACCTTCCCGCGCGGCCAGATGGTGCCGGAATTCGAAGCGGCGGCCTTTTCGCTCAACACCAACCAGGTCAGCGATCTGGTCACGACCGCTTACGGCTATCACATCATCAAGCTTTACGAAAAGATTCCAGCCAAGAAACTGGATTTTGAAAAAGTTAAAGATGATATCAAAGAATATCTGACCAACCAGGCGATGCAGAAACAGCTTCCCGACTACATGGAGAAGCTGGAGAAAGAAGCCGACGTCCAAATCTTGGATGAATCGCTCAAGCCCGTTCCGGCCCCGAAAGAACCGGCTGGACTGGATTTGAAGTAAGTCGAAGCAGTCGTTTTTGAAACAAAGGCCCGGTGCAAGCCGGGCCTTTTTTTGTCCTCAGAACGAGTCAGTCGGGACGATGCCGTTGCGTGCAGCGATGCGGTTGATTCTGATGCTACTCGTACCCGCCGCCCTTGCGTTGTTTGCGAATCTCGCTCACCAGATATTGAATCAGCACGCGCAGGCGCGATTCGATATCGACCGTTTCGAGAATCGTCTGGCGCGCTGCCGCACTCGGCAGCACCGCGCAAGAAACCAGATCCACCGCTTGCTCCGGTTCGTTGATCGACACCAGATAACCGAGAATTTCCTTGGAGGAGAGTGACGGAGCGGCGCCGGCAGTTTCCTCCCCCGCCTGCAACGAAGGCATCACCGGAAATGTAAACGGCAACCCAAGCCGAATCCGCTCGTGCAACAACTCTCGCACCTTTTCCAGGAGCGCATCGATGGCCACGCTGTCACACGGCGGCGTGAGCAACGGTTTGATTTTGTGGATGCGAAACGGTTTATATTTCACCGCCTGTTGTAATTCCACCCGGGCAATGCCTTGCAGAATCAAATGCGAAGTGCCATCGCGATGCCCGACAGCAACGCGCACAATTCCCAATCCCGCCACAGGCAACGGCACTTCGCGCGAGTGCCCCGGTTTTTGCATCGCCACGGCGAACATCCGTGTCGAGTGCAGGGAAGCGGCAAGCATCTGGCGATAACGCGGTTCAAAAATGTAGAGCGGGAGCAAGGACTGGGGAAACAAGGTCACGTTGGGCAAGGTCATGATCGCTGTTTCACGCGGTAACTTCATGGAGACAATTTAAGAGCCTACTATCATTTATTCAAGCAGGTGCTTGCCAAACCAGTTCGAACCCTTAGTCTATGTCACGCTATGAAAAACCGTGTTGGAATCATCATTTTAATCCTGATTTGCGTCTGTTTGAGCCTGGGGCTGATCTGGAGCCAAAAGTCCTCATCTGAGGAACGTGGCGTGGCCGCCGAGCGCATCGGCAGCTATTCCAATAAATGGGTCAGCACCAGCGTCGACCTTGAAAATCTGCGCCAGGTAAACGCCGAACTGGAGACGGATCGCAATCGTCAGACCGCCACCCTCAACACGCTGACCAATCTCTACACCGAAACGTCCGCCACGCTGGAAAAAACGGCGGCCACTCTCAAATCCACCCAGGAAGAAATGGCCAAGCAGGTCGCTCAACGCGATGCGCGCATTTCGGAATTGGAATCCCAGAACCAGGCGTTGGATCAACGCGCTGTCGATCTGAACTCCTCGATCACCAACCTCACGGCCCAGATTGATCAGACCCAGAAGAAACTCGCCGCCTCGGAAGGGGACAAAGCGTTCCTCGAAAAGGAACTTCAACGGCTCATCACCGAAAAGGCCGAACTCGAACGGCAGTTCAACGATCTCGCAATCTTGCGCACGCAGGTCGCCAAGCTCAAGGAAGAGCTGAACATTTCCCGCCGGCTGGAATGGATTCGCAAAGGACTGTTCGCCGCCGACGAACAGAAAGGCGCCCAGAAATTGATGCAGCTTTCCGCCCAGAGCGCCGCCGCAAGTCAGCCCGCCAAATTGCCGGCTTACGATCTCAACGTGGAAGTCAAATCCGACGGTTCAGTGCGGGTTATTCCATCTGAAACCAACGCTCCCGCGGCCACTCCGTCCCCGGCCAAATGACCGATTCGCCACTGCTCATTGATTCGCACGGTCGCGTCCTGCGCGACCTGCGGGTGAGCATCACGGATCGTTGTAACTTCCGCTGCATGTATTGCCTTCCGGAAACGGAGGCAGCGCAGAATTTCTATCGCGGTCATTGGGCGCACATGCCCAATTCCGCACCTATCAAACAACAATGGGTTCCTCGGGCGAGCATTCTGAGCTTTGAGGAAATCGAGCGGCTGATCCGATTGTCGGTTGATCTGGGAATCCAGAAGATCCGGCTTACGGGCGGTGAACCGCTGCTGCGGCACGATGTGGAAAAGCTCGTCGCCCGCATTGCCGCCATTCCAGGGATCGAAGATCTCGCCATGACGACGAACGGCTTTTTGTTCACTCAAAAAGGCGCGGCGCTGCGCGAGGCGGGTTTGCGTCGGGTCAGCTTCAGCCTGGATTCGTTGGATCGTGAGAACTTCAAGAAAATCACCGGCCGCGACAGTTTAAACGAAGTGCTCCAAAGCATTGCCCTTGCGCAGGAACTGGGTTTCGACCCGGTCAAAGTGAACGCTGTGATTATTCGCGGAATCAACGATCATGAGCTGGAGAACCTGGCTGAATTCGCGCGCGAACGGAAGCTCAGCATGCGGTTCATCGAATTCATGCCGCTGGATTCCGCCCGCGCCTGGCAAAAAGAGATGGTGGTTTCCGGCAGCGCGATTCTGCAACGGCTTCAGCAAACGTTTGACCTCCAACCCGCGCCATCCACGAACCCCGCGTCCACTTCCAAGCGCTGGCTGTTCCCTGACGGCGGCGAGATCGGAATCATTGCTCCGGTGAGCGAACCCTTTTGCGGCCATTGCAATCGCATTCGGCTCACGGCCGATGGCAAAATCCGCACCTGCCTGTTCAGCGTCACTGAGCACGATTTGCGTTCACGGCTGCGCGACGGCTCTTCCGACGAGCAGTTGCGTATCGCCTTGAAGGAAATTGTCTGGCAGAAAGAAGCCCGCCATCACATTGGTGAGCCGGATTTTGTGCCGGCGTCCCGTTCGATGAGTTGCATCGGCGGATGAAGATTTCCGCGGCTTGACCCCGGGCAGCGGCCTGATTAATAGAATTACGACTATGCCAACTTACGAATATGTCTGCTCCAAATGCGGGCATGAATTTGAAAAATTTCAGTCCATCGCGGACAAGCCACTCGAAGTCTGCCTCAAGGAAATGTGCGGGCAGAAAAAGTGGGGCCGCGGCAAGGTGAAGAAAAAAATCAGCGCCGGCGCGGGCCTCATTTTCAAAGGGACCGGCTTCTACATCACCGATTATCGCAGCGACAGTTACAAGGAAGCCGCCAAGAAAGATTCTTCGGCAGCCAGCTCCGCTCCTGCCAAGGAAAGCAAGAGCTCCGCCGAGAGCAAACCCGCGGCGAAATCCGAAAGCAAGCCAGCCAAACCCGCGAAGAAATCGTAAGGTGATCGCGAGGTGGGCGGGCCACCCTTATGAACAAAATCGCCTCTGCCGCTCTGCTCCTCGCCTGGGCCTGCGCCGGGACGGCTCAGACCGTGGCGCCCTCTGCCCGCAGCTTTTCAGGGCAGTTCGTGGCATACGCCTCCACGGCCCCATTGCCCTCGCGGTTCTACAAAGGAACGACGGAGGCGCTGCCCCTGGATCCAGCGGTCCTGGTCATTTCCTGCGAACGCATCAAGCAAAGCCTTAATCGCGAACTGGACATCAAGACTCCCGGCACCGGAACGGTTTTTCTGCACCTGCGTCCCGGACGCATCCGGGAAGAAACGGCGACGATCGTGGTCCAAAAGTCGATAAACGAATGGAATTATCATCTGGATATTCCTGACAGCCTGGAGCGCGTCACTTTTATTCGAACGATCGTGGAAGCCCTGCTGCTGGGCCAAGCCAACGGCGATGCACAAAGCCAGGTCGCCGAACTGCCGCTTTGGCTTTCCGAGGGGCTTTCACAGGAAGTCGTGGAATCGGAACGAAAAGAACTGCTCCTGCCCCGGCCAACTCTGAAAGGAACCGGCTTTGATTTGAATCGTCTCGTCATCGATGGCCGTCGGCGAAATCCAATGGAACAGGCGAAGAAGATCCTGCAGGAACGCTCGCCGCTCACTTTTGAGCAATTGAGCTGGACGACCGCCGACCAGTTGTCCGGCGACTCCCTGGAAACGTTCCGGAGCAGCGCTCAGTTGTTCGTCCACGATTTGCTCCAGTTGAAAAACGGGCCAGCGTCCATGCAGGCGATGCTTCGAGACTTGCCGCGACACCAGAATTGGCAGTTCGCCTTGCTGACCGCTTTCCATTCTCAATTTGCGAATCTGTTGGATGTGGAAAAGTGGTGGGCACTGCGAACGGTCCAGTTCACCGGACGCGATCTGACGCAGGCCTGGACGCCCGAGGAGAGCTGGAAAAAACTGGACGAGGTCCTGCAATCGCAGGTGGACATTCGGATGACAGCGCATGAGCTGCCCCAACGGCAGGTCATCACCGTGCAAGCCATGATTCGCGATTGGGACGCGCGCCGCCAGCCTCCGGCGTTGCAGCGCAAGCTTCGGGAGCTTTCGTTGCTGCAACCGCGCGTGGCTCAAACCTTCGTTCCCTTGGTGGACGAGTATCGGCAGGCGATCGGCAACTATCTGGACAAACAGAAGTTTTCCGGCTCGTGGCTGGGCTTGGTCAAACCGACGGGCCCACTTAGAAATCGGGTGAGTGAAGAGGCGATCCGAGATTTGAACGCTCTGGATCTCAAACGCCAGGCGCTTCGCCCGATGACTCCCCTGCCCCTGGCTGCCCAATAGCAATTCGCTCAGTGCGACCAGAAAGAAGGAAGCCAACTTCTGGCGGAGGTCGGCAAGCTTTGCTTCGTTCTCCTTGTGTCCTTGTTCGTTTCCTCTTCCCAGTTCGGCCTAAGATCGTAGCCAAGGATCTCTTTCCCGAGTCGATTTTTCAGGACATCTTCGGTTCCGTCGCTTTCCTTTTCACAGAAATGAGCGCCCTCTAAAGCCTTGCCGCCGGCGAAACTCTGTCGATAAAAAGCCGTCAGCCCGACAAAACACAGCCGATTTTTCCGAGGAGAGACAGCTTTTCCCCTCGCTTGACAGGTCAACGATCAAATTTATAGTGCGCTAACTCTTTTACAAAAAATGCACAGTGATATTTCACACGTCAGTGCCGAAGAACCTCCTGGGCGATCGCCTTCAGAGTCGCTCAAGCAATTCCATTCCGCGGGTCGAGGTTTTTGGAAAAATGTACCCGATTCCGACTGGAATGACTGGCACTTGCAGTTAAAGCACCGCATCACCACGCTGGAACAGCTGGAAAAGCTGATGCCGACGCTCACGCCGGAAGAGCTGGCCGGCACGAAACTGGCCAACCACAAACTGGCCCTGGCGATTACGCCCTATTTTTTCAATTTGATTGACCCAGCGGATGAAAACTGCCCGATTCGGCGGCAGATGATTCCACGGGTTGAAGAAACCCATACAGCCGATTGGGAAATGAGCGATCCTTGTGGCGAGGATTCCCATTCGCCGGTGCCCGGCCTGGTGCATCGTTATCCCGATCGCGTGTTGTTTCTGGTAACCGATCGCTGCGCCGCCTATTGCCGCTACTGCACTCGCTCACGTCTGGTCAGCAATGCCACGGGTTACGATTTTCATCCCGAGTTTGATCGGCAGATTGAATACATCCGGAGTCATCCGGAGATTCGCGACGTGCGGCTGAGTGGCGGCGATCCCCTGCTCTTCAGCGATGAAAAGCTGGAACAGTTGCTGAGCCGGCTCCGAGCCATTCCACACGTCGAATTTCTGCGCATCGGCACACGCATTCCAATTTTCCTGCCGCAACGCATCACGCCGGCGCTCTGCGCGATGCTCAAGAAGTATCATCCGCTGTTCATCAGCATTCATTCGAATCATCCGCGCGAACTGACCACGGAAGTCCGCGATGCCTTGGGCCGACTGGCGGATGCGGGAATTCCTCTCGGCAATCAGTCCGTGCTGTTGCGTCATGTGAACGACGATGTGGCGATCATGAAGCCGCATCTGCACAAGCTGCTCATGTGCCGCGTGAAGCCGTATTACATCTACCAATGCGATTTGATTTCCGGCTCCAAACATCTCCGCGCCAGCGTCCGCAAAGGCTTGGAGATCATGGAACAGTTGCGCGGCCACACCACCGGTTACGCCGTGCCGACCTACGTCATTGACGCACCCGGCGGCGGCGGCAAAGTGCCCGTCAGTCCAGAATACGTGTTGAGCCGAAACGCCGATCGCGTGGTCATTCGCAATTACGAAGGCAAGCTGTTCGAATATCCGGAAGCGCCCGATGGCACGCCTTTGGGCAAAGCGCCGCCTTCAATTGTCGAGCCTCAATTCGTGTAGAGCGTTTCGCATCTTCTGCTCTTGAACCGCCTGTTCGCTCAGGCGGTTTTCTTTTCAAAATCCAACCCAACCTTTTCTCGCGATAAATCGCTTGCCCCGTCCGCGATGGCTTTTATTCTGTCGCCGAACCAAGCCAACGAACCATCATGAAAACTGAACGAATCATTTGCAGCCTAGCTGTCGCCACTGTCCTCGCTTTTGCGAGTGGTTGTGAAAAGAAAGATCAAACCGCCGCCCCCGAATCAGCGGCATCTGAAGCGGCTCCAAAGGAATCAACTGTCGCCAGCCAGATTTCCGCCGCGACGGATAACGTGAAACAGACCGCCGAGAACGTCACCACGGAGGTGAAGCAGGCCACGCAAAACGCGACCGCTGCCGCCACCAGCAAAATGGAAGAACTGAAAGCCGGCAGTCAAAGCCTCATCGACAAGGCCAAAGCCCTCGTCAATGACAAGAAATACGAGGACGCATTGGCTTCCCTCAAACAGCTGTCAAATGTCAAACTCACCCCGGAACAGCAAAAAACCGTGGATGATTTGAAGGCGCAGATTCAAAAGCTGATGTCGAGTTCGATCGTGACCAACACGGCTTCGGCTCTCGGCAACATGTTCAAGCAGTAACTCTGTTCACCAACGGGAATCCATTTCGCTGGATTCCCGTTCTTTGCGGCAGCTCCCAAATGCAGATCCGTCCCTCCTAAACTTTTTATCAACCACAACAACGAAACCTGATGAAATCAAAGATCAAAGCCACGGCCCTCGTCCTCTCTCTCGTTGGAACCGTTCACGCTCTTGCTGACGACTCCACCACCATCGGCGCCGAGCCCAAATGGGTAAGCAGCGCCGCCCTTGGCCTGACCATTACCCAAGGCAACAGCGAAACCTCCCTCGGCACGGCTAGCGTCACCAGCTCCAAAAAATGGGACCAGAACGAAGTGGCGCTCGGCGCGGATGCCGCCTACGGCAAGAGCAAGATCAACGGTGAAGACGAAACCACCGCCGAATCTGTGCACGGCTTCGCCCAATACAATCGCCTCTTCACTGAGCGCGCTTACGGCTACGCCCGGCTGGACGCATTGCACGATGGCGTGGCGGATGTCGATTACCGACTGACGCTGGGACCCGGCGCCGGTTACTACTTTATCAAGGAACCCCGCATGGATCTCAGCGCGGAAGCCGGTCCCAGTTTCATCACTGAAAAGGTTGCCGGTGATGTGGACAACTATCTCGCGCGGCGCCTGGGCGAGAAGTTCAATTACAAGATCAGCGACCGCGCACGACTCTGGCAAACGGCTGAATTGCTTCCACAGGTCGATGATTTCAGCAACTACATCCTTAACCTCGAACTTGGCATCGAAGCGGACCTGACCAAAAGCTTCAGCTTGCGCAGCTTCATTCAGGACAGCTACGACAACCAGCCTGCTCCTGGTCGCAAATCCAACGACCTGAAATGGGTCACGGCCATCGCTTATAAATTCTACCGGACGTGCCCTCGACCTCAGACGACGCTTCTGTTTTCATTTGCCCTCGGTTGCGCTTGCAGCCGAGGGTGTTTTTTTCAGATCGGTACACACTCAACCAAAGGTAAACTATGATTCCCGGATTGAAATCACCCAATGCTTATCCCTGGCGCTTTTTCCGCGCGGGAGGCTTCGACCAGGTCAAACTCGAAACC
>JBQCEJ010000494.1:0-5016 GCA_051960355.1 Verrucomicrobiota bacterium
CGAATACGAGCGCGGCGTCATTTTCCGACTGGGCAAATTGGTCGGCGCCAAAGGACCGGGCCTCATCTTCCTGTTTCCCCTGGTGGACCGGATGGTGAAAATGGATCTGCGCGTCGTCACGATCGACGTTTCCAAACAAGAGATCATGACGCGCGACAACGTGCCCGCCACGGTCGATGCGGTCGTCTATTTCCGTGTGGTGGATCCCAGCGCCGCCGTGGTGAAAGTGGAAAATTTCTGGAAAGCCACCTCGCTGATTTCGCAGACCACGTTGCGCAGCGTGCTGGGCCAGGCGCCACTCGACGATCTCCTGTCGCAGCGCGACGCCATCAACCAGAAATTGCAGGAAATCATCGACCGCCAGACCGAACCCTGGGGAGTCAAGGTCACTGCGGTGGAAGTGAAGGACGTCTCGCTTCCAGACAGCATGAAGCGCGCGATGGCAAAGCAGGCCGAAGCGGAACGGGAACGCCGCGCCAAAGTTGTCAATGCCGAAGGAGAATTCCAAGCGGCCGAAAAAATGGTGCAAGCCGCCGCCATGATCGCGCAGGAACCGATCGCGCTCCAGTTACGATATCTTCAAACCATGCGCGAGATGGCCAGCGAACACAACACGACCACGTTCCTGCCCTTGCCTATTGATCTGTTCAGCGCCTTTTTGAAAAAATAGGCATTGGGAAGTTGCCCCGGAAGTGGATGAACCGTCGCTTCACGCACTGAGCTTGATTCACTTCCGATTCCGACCCGCGCCTGAACCTCAGGCGAACTCCCGGCTTGAACAAATCCGTGCGCCACTCGATAACAATAAAAACTCACAGCGCAACGCGTCATGGGCCGATCCTATTTATTTGAATGCGGGAAATGCAGCTACCGCGCAATTGCATCCGGAGGCGCGGATCGCGGGTTTGATTGTCTCGTTCAAACCATCCTCTGTCGCGATTGCAAAAAGCTCTACGACGCGATTACGGAAATGCGCGTGAACGATCCTGCCGCCGCTGCGGGCGATTCCGAAAGCGGAACGCCAATTCCCATCAAACCACCGGCTTTTGCAGAAGTGGTAGAACGTCTCCCCTTGCCCGCCGCGCAAAATCCCAAGTGGGTGAAATTCAAACCGCAATGCCCCGTGTCGAGCGATCATCAGGTGGAGATTTGGAACGATCCCGGCCGTTGCCCCGTGTGCCGCTCGTTCATGGAAAAAGCCGGGCTCGCTTTTCGGATGTGGGAATGAGCGGGCTCAGGTTTCTTTTTCCTTGGGCACCACACTGATTTCACCGCTGCGCTCAAAGTAAGCCAGCTTCACGCGTTCCGGTCCGTCCAACTGACCGTTCATCCGCAAATCCGCGAGCAGATCATGTTCGCTCAAATCGTTTCGTCGCAGACCACTTTCCACCACCTTGCCGTCGCGAATGACAACATCGCTGGTTCCTTTCACGAGAATGCCAAAGCGATGCGAAGAACGCGCCAGCAGCGCCAGCAATCGGTGCAATGCAATCATAACAAAACCGCCTGCCAGCGTGGGCCAGAAGGAGGCGCTTCCGTTCACAGCGCGCGCGAACATCGAAGCGAGTATGAACCCGAGAATGGCGTCAAAAGCCGTTTTCTTGGAGAGAAAGCGTTTATCTCCAAGTCGAACCGCAATCAGTGCAACCACGAAGACAATGATTCCGCGCAGCGCAATCTGCACAAAGGTCAGATCCTTGGGATCGGTCTCAACGCCTAAAACCAAATTGATCGAATTGAGAAATTGCATGGGGCTTCGGCCGTGAAACCCAGCTTACCGTTCCGGCAATTTCCTTGAATGAGGCAAAACCCCCACGTCCAAACCGAGCCATTGCGCTCGCACAACTCGCGCCGCGCTTACGGCACGATCACGCGCAACGCGGAACGTTGAATCGAAAACCGCGCAGGCAGGTGCCCCACCAACTCACCATCCAGTTCCAGTGCCGCAGGCGTCGGACACGTGAGGGTGAACGCCGGCGTTTGGAAATTTTCGGTGATCCCGGGCGGCAAAATTCCCTTCACCAGCAAACCCGGGCCGCACCGCGCCAATGTGCGCCAGTTGACTCGCGGGAAAACACAGACCTCCAACTGCCCATCGCGCAGATCAGCGCCCGGAAACAGCGCGAACTGCCCGCCATACAATCGCCCGTTCCCGATCAACACCAATTCTCCCGTCGTTGAAAGCGAACCGTCGCTGACGGTGATCCGCGATTGCGGTTGCAGCAGCGCGCTCAGGCCCGCGATCACATAAGCCAGCGGACCGATTTTCTTTTTCAGCGGCCAATGCACCAGTTCGATCGCCCGCGCATCCAGGCCGGCTCCGGCCAATTGAGCGAAGTAGCGCCGCGCCTGAACTCCGTTTTCTTCAAACTCAACCGCTGGCAAATCGATGATCGTTTCCTTTCCTCGGCCAATCGCTTTCCAGGCCAGCTCCAGTTTGGTGGGAATCTGAAGTTCGCGCGCAAAGACGTTGACCGTGCCCAGCGGCAAAACGCCCAGCCGTGCCCGACGAAAGCCATCCGGCGCGTCGCCCAGACCGTTCAAGACTTCGTTCAGCGTTCCATCACCGCCGGCGGCGACAATCGTTTCAAATCCTTCCGCGACTGCGGCGGCCGCGAGCTTGCGGGCATCGCCCACGCCGCTCGTCTGCTTCAAGGCGGCATCGGCTCCGATCTCGCTCAAGTGACGCCGGAAATGCCGGGCTTTATCGCCTTTGGCGGTGGGATTGAAAATGACGCAAGTTCGCACGGCGCTTTGTTTTCGTCCGTTTGCCGGGCGGAGTCGAGGAAAACTTGAAGTTGCCGGAGCCTTCCATTAAACCATGGCCCCGATGCACGAGCCCATAGCACCCAAAATTTCCAAGTGGCCCTTCGTCCTCGGCAATGCCGCCCTGCTGGCGCTCGCGTGGGTCATCCACTTCGAAACCAAGACGCCGACGGGCGCCTGGGAAATCCTCGCGTATGTCGCCTGCGTGGCCGTGGGCGCGTGGATCATGCTCATTCCGTTTTTGAAAGAATATCAGGCGTCACTCAAACTCGCCGAATCCAACCATCTGGTGACGCTGGTTTCCCAGATCCAAAACCTCGAACAACTCAGCGCGCAGATCGGCTACGCCACCAGCCAATGGCAGGTCATCCGTGAATCGGCCGACCAGACCGCCAATCACGCCAAAGACATCGCCCAAGGCATGGCCGCCGAAGTGAAGTCGTTCAACGAGTTCATCCAGAAATCGAACGAGGGCGAAAAAGCCACGTTGCGGCTGGAACTGGACAAGCTCCGCCGCGCTGAAGTGGAATGGCTGCAAACGGTCGTGCGCATTCTCGATCACGTTTTTGCGGTGCATCAGGCCGCGCTGCGTTCACGCCAGCCGGGCGTGGGCGACCAGCTCGGCAAATTCCAACTCGCCTGCCACGATGCCGCCCGACGGATTGGCCTGGTTCCCTTTGTCGCCGCGCCTGCGGAGGCCTTCGATGCGCAGCGACATCAACTCGTTGAAGGACCTGACGCCAAAGCCCCGGAAGGAGCGATCGTCGAAGACACGCTCGCCACCGGCCTCACCTTCCAGGGCAGATTGATTCGTCCGGCGATTGTCCGCTTGCAGAACAGCGCCACCGTTTCAATACAAACCGCGGATGCAGCGGAAGTGACCAAGCCCGAACCCGCCCAGCCTGAAACCCGGCAGAACGAATTGCTCTAAAACCGGCATCCGTTTCCCACGCGGAACTCGGTGGAAGGAGGCGCCGAGAACAGACCAGGTTGGCTGATCCACCCGGCCAGCCGGATCGCTCCGACCAAGCCTACGACGCAGATACTTTTTGCACCATGTCTGCACTATTTCTGCTACGGTTTTTTTTGGGTTGCTGGTGGATGGTTGTCAGTTGATGGCTTTCTACTTTCCCGAGCTTCTCAGGCCAACTCCTGAAATGCCCACGTTCCAGTTCGCGATTGAACGTCTCATCACTCATTTCGTGCTCCTGCGGGCATTCCGGGGTTAGCCGTTTTTGAAAACTGCACCGTTTCTGCACCATTTCCGCACCGTTCATTCTTTTCACCCGCCCCGGCGGCAACCTCACGTCCCGCAACTGGCTTGCTCCGCCCGAGCCCGTTCTACCACAAATTTTTTCAAAGAACGTTTCAGGCACCAGTTCCGATGCGAAGCCCGCCACCTGCCCCCACTCTCAACCCGAAACCTTCCACCACAATTTCATTAAAAAAATGGTTTGACGCATTTTGACTGAGCAGGACACGCAGAGCAACGCTTTGCGGGTCTCGTCATATGACCCGGTTCATCACGCCCGTCCGTTCGGGGCGCGTGATCCAATTAACTGCCTGTCAGGCGGAACCAAGATGGAGAAAACAGGTCGTGGCGCCGGCAACCAGCCCTGTTCAGAAAACAGTTCCGCCTGGCCGGCTTCGTTCAGGCGGGCGGGAATGCCAACGGAGCGCAGGGCGGCGACGTAAATCTTTTCGAAGCCGGCCGCATCGGTCCGTTCGCTTTCCCAAATGGCGCGGATGCCATGATATTCCAACGAGCCCGGAACCACCGTGACCCGCTCGCGCAGAAAGCGCACCACGATTTGCGCGGCGGCAGCGGGATCGCCTTCGCGGCGGATGCGGGGGTAGAAATTCTCCCACAGCGGGCGGCGCCAATTTGAATCAGTGGATGGAACATAGTGGATGGTTGATGGTTCAATCCGTGGCGAAAGAACAAACTCGCGATATAAACCGGGATCAATCTTCCAGTTCACCAATTGCCCATTGTAATCGGCCAGTTCCAAATGCTCCAGCAGAGCGCCGATTGTAATGCCCTCCGTTCCCTTCGTTTCCTTCTGTAACGTTTGAACCAGCCGATCAAAATCATCCTTCAACTTCGGTGGAATCAACCAGCTTCGCGTCAGCTTCAACCGCGATTCCGTGGCTTTCAATCGTGGCAAGCCCAGATGCATCGCGGTGTCGGCAAAAGCACCCAGACCCAAAATCCAGGCAAGACACAAAACCAGGATCCCAAATCGCCCA
>JBQCEJ010000495.1:0-7571 GCA_051960355.1 Verrucomicrobiota bacterium
AAGTCATTATCTTGGCCGCAGGATACGCCACGCGCTTGTATCCCCTTACACTGACCCAACCCAAACCGCTGTTGCCCGTTGCTGGCAAACCGATGATTGAATATGTGCTGGATAACCTCTCGCCAATCAGCGGCATCGATCGCGTTTATGTGGTGACGAATGCCAAATTCGCCGGTCATTTTCAGAAGTGGTCGGACGAATACCGCGCCACCAAATCCAAACTCAATTTCACGATCGTCAACGACCATTCGACGGACGATACCAACAAGCTCGGCGCCATCGGCGATATCAATTACGTCCTGAAGACAGAAAACGTGGACGACGATCTGAGCGTGGTCGCCGGCGACAATCTTTTCAGTGAAAAGCTCGAAGGCTTTGGCGAGTTCTGCCGCGGAAAAAGCGCTCCTGTGCTGGCGCTCTACGACGTCGGCAATCTAGAGGAGATCAAGAAATACAATTCCATTTCACTCGATGGCGACGGTCGAATCACATTTTTTGAAGAAAAGCCAAAAAACCCGACCAGCACGCTGACCGGCATTGCGCTCTACTATTATCCCAAAGCCACCATCCCGCTGATCCGGCAATATGTCGCGGAAGGAAACAATCCGGATCAACCCGGCCGGCTCGTGCAATGGCTGTATCCGCGCACGCCGGTTTATACGTGGAAAGTTCCCGGGATCTGGTACGACATCGGTTCCAAGGAAACGTTGGAGGAAGCCAATCGGATTTACGGAAAGAAGTGAGGTTGCGGTTACTTCTTTGACAGCACTTGGTGCACGGTGGTCAGCAACCTGTCCGCCGTGTACGGCTTGGGAATGAATGCGCAGGTATTGATCCGAAACGCGGTGTCGTCGTCCTCTTTGCCTTGGCTGCTTCCACTGGCCACTATGATTTTCAAGTGCGGATCGATCTTCCTCAAGGCGAGGCAGGTCGCTCGACCGTCCATGAAGGGCATTTCGGTATCGGTCAGCACCAGTTCAAACTGATTGCGCTTCTCGACGAACAAAGCCAAGGCTTCCGGGCCGTTGCCAGCCGTGCAAACATTGTAGCCGTAGTTCTCCAGCGTCACCTTCGTGATCTCACAGATGGCGACTTCATCATCCACCACCAGGATCCATTCACCTTTGCCGGTGGGCAGGCGCGCGTTCTTGGTTTCCATTTCAGCCGTCGGAGCCGTTACCAGAGCCGGAAGGTGAAGGCTGAAGCGGGTGCCTTTGCCGGGCGCACTTTCCACCGTCAGGAATCCGTTGTGGTTTTGAATGATATCCAACGACGTGGACAGCCCGAGCCCGGTGCCCTTGCCCAGTTCCTTGGTGGTGAAGAACGGCTCGAAAATCCTTTCCAACACTTCCGGGCTCATCCCAGAACCGGTATCGGCAACGGTGATGAGCAAATACGGCCCGAGCGCGACATTACCATCGGCCCCTGCTGGTTTTTCGCTTATGATAACATTTTCGGCAGTCAGCGTGAGCTGTCCGCCATTCGGCATGGCATCCCGCGCATTGATGCACAAATTCATCAACACCTGATAAATCTGCGTCGAAAATCCGGAAACCGACCAAAGCCCGTTTGGAAAACGGCCACGCCAGTGGATCGATTTCGGAAAGGTGTCTCGCACGATTGTTTCCATTTCGCGCAGCAGCAGATTGATGTTGATCACCACCTCGTTGCCTTCAACTCCGCGCGCAAAGGTCAGGACCTGCTTCAGCATGTCCGCGCCTCTGCGGGAGCTGGCTTCCATGGTGGACAGAATCTGCCGCGCCTGGGGGCTGAGATTTTCCGAGCGCAGGAAACCGATGCCCATCAGGACGGGCGCAAGAGCGTTGTTGAGGTCGTGAGCCACGCCGCCGACGAGCGCGCCAATACTTTCCATGCGTTGCATGCGCAGGAATTGAGCTTCGAGTTCCTGCTTGCGCTGCTCGCTTTTCAGCAACTCCGCTTCGACCCGCTTGCGCCGCTTACGTTCCTGGAGTTCTGCCAGGGCATGTTTCACCGCCGAAACCAGCCGCGCGGGACGTTCTTTCAAAATGTAATCCGCCGCGCCGTTCTTCAAACTCAAGACCGCGGTTTCCTCGCCGATCGTACCGGAGAAAAGGATGAATGGCGTAGCCGGCGCCCGCTCACGCGCCAATTCCAACGCCTTCATGCCGTTGTAGGACGGCAGCGCGTAATCCGAAATAATCAGATCCCACTGGTGCGCGCCCAGCGCGGATTCGTAGCCCTTCCGGTTGTCCACGCGCCGCATCACGCACTCTATGCGCTCATTCTCCAGCATGGCGCGGACGATCTCCGCGTCATGCGGATCGTCCTCCAGATGCAGAATCCGCAGCGACTCCTGAACGTCTGTATTCTCCATAACTTAATCCCTTTTTGTCAGACTGGCGGGGGGCGGTTCGTTGAGCAATGCCCAGAAAAAACCGATCTGTTTGATGGACTCGACGAATTTTTGAAAGTCCACCGGCTTCACGACATAGGCGTTGACGCCCAGTTGGTAGCTGTTCACCAAATCCTGCTCTTCGCGGGACGACGTGATCATCACAACCGGCAAATGCTTGAGATGCGGCTGCGCCTTCATGTGCCGCAACATTTCCAATCCGTCCATCCGTGGCATTTTCAAATCCAGTAAAACCACCGAGGGCAAGCCGTTCGCGTGATTGGCAAATTTCCCGCGGTGATACAAATAATCCAACGCCTCCACGCCATCGCGCGCGACGATGACTTCATTCGCGAGATTGTACTCTTCCAGCGCGGCGAGCGTCAGCTCCACGTCGCGCTCGTTGTCTTCGGCCAATAAAATCCGTTTCAATGGAGTCATGCGGTTGCCTTTTTGTGTTTTGGTATTGTGAAATAGAACGTGGCGCCCTCGTTCACTTTGCCCTCGGCCCAAGTGTTCCCGCCATGCCGGCGGACGATCCGGCGGACGTTGGCCAGGCCAATGCCGGTGCCTTCAAATTCCTCATCCCGGTGCAGCCGTTGGAAAACTCCGAAAAGCTTGTGCGCGAATTCCATCTCAAAACCCACGCCGTTGTCCCGAACGTAAAACACAAACTCCTCCGCATTTTCCGTGCAGCCGATTTCGATTTCCGCCTGCTCGCGAGGCCGCGTGTACTTGACGGCGTTGGCCATCAGATTCACGAAAACCTGGCGTAGCATCGCGGGATCACCCTGAATTTGAGGCAAGGGCTGGGATTTCCACACGATCTTCCGCTGCCGTGTTTCCTCCTCCAGACTCGCGATTACGCCCTCCGCCACAGCGGTCAGATTGACCGGGCGATTCTGCATTTCCGTGCGGGCCATTCGTGAAAAAAGCAGCAGATCATCGATGAGCGCACCCATTTGCCTGGCGGCATCGGAAATTATTTTCAAATAGCGCCGCGACTTTTCATCCAGTTGCGAGCCGCCGCTCTTTTCGAGCTGCGAGACAAAGCCACCGATGTGCCGGAGCGGTGCTCGAAGATCATGCGACACTGAATAACTGAACGCTTCCAGTTCCTTGTTCGCTTCCTCAAGTTCGGCGGCACGTTGTTGCAGATCCGCATTCAACCGGGTGATCTGTTCGCTCGAATGTTTTTGTTCGGTGATGTCGCGCGCCGTCGCGTAAATGGCCTTGGCGGAAACAGACGCCCGCGCATTCCAGGAGAACCAATGATAAGAACCGTCTTTCGCGCGATAGCGGTTTTCAAATTGAATTACCTCCACACCGCGACTGAGTTTTTCCGCCTGACTGGCTGTGATCGCCCGATCTTCGGGATGGACAAATTCAACAAACGGTCGCGCCAACAATTCGTCATGAGCGTAGCCCAGCACGCGTTCCCACGCCGGATTCACCAGTTTGAAGTAACCATCAAAACCCGCAAAGCACACCAGGTCGCGAGTCAGAGTAAAAAAACGATCGCGCTCCTCTTCGGCCTGCCGACGCCGATTATAATCTCGCTGGGCAATGACGCTCGCGATTCCAGCGAGCAAAACCGCCATTCCCGCGCTCAAACTGACAATGACCATCGTGATGTGGAAAGTCCTTCTGGCATCGGCTGATCGGCGAGCCAGGCGTTCCCGCTCCACACTTTCCATCTCGCCAATCACCCTACGAATGGCGTCCATTACCACTTTGCCCTCCTCAAGAGCTGCTTCACTTGTAAGCGGTTGGGATTGGCCCGGTTCGATTGCGATGGATTTTTTGGCGGCCGCAACTTTCACCGCGATGAGTGGCTCCAACTGAATCAGCTTACCCCGCTGTACCGGATCTTCACGAGTAGCCGAGTGCAACTCCTTCAGCAGTTCGTTCACACGGATCTGTCCCTGATTGAACGGTTCCAGGAACGGCTGCTTCCCCGTCATTACGAAACCGCGCGTGCCAGTCTCGACATCCAGGATCGCCGTTAAAGTCCCTCGCAGCAGGTCGAGCTTGTGTTCGGTTTTCTCGACCGCGTGGAACGCACCCGCCGACCAACTCGCGCTCCAGTACGCTACGGCACCTGTCAGCAGCAGAAAGACCAACCCGATCCCAAAGCCGATGCGGATTTTGTTTTCAATCGAAACTTGCATTTAATCTCAACCCGGCAAACCCAAACCATTTGCAAAACGTCCGCCCTCTCACTCTCGTTGGCAATCACACGACAGGAAAATCTTGAATTCACGCCACACTAAAAGCACATGGCTCGTGAACACAGTGTCTGCGCGCTGAATTAAGTCCAAGAGTGTCAACGTCATACAGCCATTTTGAAGGTTAGCCAAGTGGAAAAACCATCGCTCGTCTCTTGAGCGCGATCGAACCGGTACGACTGGAAGGAAATCCGAACGCGAATTTGAGTGACGCGTGAGATTCCAGAAGCCCCACTCTCGAGCCACCGTCGACGCAACCGCACGCAGCCACAGCCACTATCCGACGCGGAAGGAAATGCGGGTGATGAACTCCCGACCGAAGCTGTGCTGCAAGCGATCGAGAATCTCCTTGCGCCGGTAGCGCACGATCTCAGCGAGCCAGACGCTGCTGTCCACCGTCACAAACAGCGTTCCCTTGCGAACCCCTGTGGGTTGCGCGTGCGCCACGATGTTGGGATCGATCAGATCGTTCCAAACCTTGACGATCTCGGCCTCGGCACGCCGATTATCGATGCGCAATTCCGACAGGACTTTTGGCAGGACCGCTCCCGCGGATTTGGCGCGATCGGTTCGCAGCTCTTCGATTTGGGAAAGGTCCACCCCGCGCCACGCAGCCAGCACGCGCTGACGCGCCGTAGCCTTGGCGCGGCCTCGCGGTGGAATGCGTTTGAACGGAAATGGCATAAGCGAACGCTGGTGACGCTCAAACCTGACGTCCCGCGCCGCTCAAGTCAAATGCTTCACTTCGGGATGCTCGTCCAGCACAAGCACGCCATGGGGCGGAAGGTCGTAATTGCCGGAGATCGTGTTGCCGGTCAGGAAGTCGTGCATCGGCTTGTAGAACTGAATCCGCACGGGCGAATTCTGGTGGTTCAACAGGAAGAAAACCTTCGTCCCATCCTTCTCCCGCATGCTCACTTGAATGGTCTCGGGAACTTTCAGCAACGGATGCAGTCCAACCATCTGCCGCAGCCAGCCAACGAGATCGTGATAGAAATGCTGGTGACTTTGGGTGCCGATGTAAATCGCGCGGCCCAGACCGAACGTGTTCATCGTCATTGCCGGTCGCCCCGCATAGAAATCTTTGGCGTAGGTGGCCAACACCTGACATTCCTTCGGTTCGATGAGATCGCACCAGACGCGCGCCGGATGAAGATGGCTGGTCGGAAAAGCACCTTTGAAGGTTAGATGATTTTCCTCGCCCGGCGGCAAAGGATCGAATTCCAAAACTTCCAGACCAAACAAATCCGTGAGATCGTGCGGATAGCCGCTCTCTGGAGCCATGTTGTATTCGTCCACCAGGCCGGTATTGAAGGTCGCCACCAAAGTTCCGCCATTTTGAACATACAACTTCAGCATGTCCGCCTCGCTGCCCGAAATCAGATGCAGCGACGGCGCAAAGACGATCCGGTATTTGGACAGATCTTCGCCGGGTCGCGCGAAATCGACCGAAATATTCCGATCATGCAGCGCATTGTAAATGAGCTGAATGTGCTCGCGCAGATTGAAGTGCTTGGTCGGCTGCATGCCCTGCTGCAACGCCCAGGCGTTGTCGTGCGAATAGAGGATGCAGGTTTCCGCCACCACTTTGGTGTCCTTCAACACGGGCGCCAGCAGCTTGATCTCTTCGCCGATCTGGCTGATGTCCTTGAAGGCGCGGCTGTTCGTTTGCAGGTGATGCGGCAGAACTGCGCCAAAAAATTTCTCGTTGCCGATTCGCGATTGCCGCCAGTGATAATACAGAACGCCGCACGCGCCGCGCGAGAGCAGTTGATAAGTGAACAAGCGCACAACGCCCGGCCGCACCAGCGAATTGACGTCCTGCCAGTTCACCTGCCCGGCCTTCTGTTCAATCACCCAAAAACCGCAATCACCGTCCGGAGTGCGAATGTCTTCTTTCTTCAGCGATCGCAGAATGTCGATGTCACAGGCCAGTTCCGAGGCTTTGCTCTTGATCGCCGCGTTGCTTTCCACCGAAACAAAGTCCACCACTTTAGCGATGTCAAAATGATCAAAGCGCCGCTGCAACGCGCGAAGATTAGTCGTCGTGGGAATGCCCGGCGTAAGCTCGCTCAGCACATCGACCTGCATCCGGACGAAGGCGAGAATCGTGTCACTGCTGAACCGTGACCAATCCAACAGCAGAGCCGCATTGTGCATCGTTGGCGCATACCTCGGCATCGGCACCTGATCAAAGGAGGAAACCACCTGGCCGAGATAACGCAGACCCAACCGTTCATTCAGCCGTTCAACGGTCGTATATTTGAGCTTGAGCCAGTTTTGCCATTCGAGACGCGTGTCTTCGTTGAACGACCATTCACTCTCGTGTCCACCGATTCCGCTATCGATCTGCCAGGCGATAAGACTGGGATGCTGGCCCAGCGCTTTGGCCATGGCCTCGATAATACGTTTGGAATAATTCCAATAAACATCGCTGTTGAAGCAAACGGCGCGGCGCGTGCCTTCGTGTTTGGGAATGCCTCGTTCGTCCAGCGGCAGAATCTCGGGATGCTTTTTGGCGAGCCAGATCGGCGGCGCGGAGGTTGGCGTCGCCAGGACCACTTGAATGCCATTTTTGCTCATGACATCCATGACTCGTTTGAGCCAGCGGAAATCGTATTTACCTTCCTCGGTTTCGCACAAGCCCCAGCAGTATTCGCCGATGCGAACCACATTGACGCCGGCGCGCACCATCAATTGTGCATCTTCTTCCCATTGAGCTTCGGGATGGTCGAAAGTTGCGCCGTAAGGAAAGACCCATTGTTCCGGATAGTAATCAACGCCGAAATACATAAGTTTTATCGCCGTTTGTCGCGCGAGGCGTGCGACGAGTCGACTCTAGCCATGCTACTTGAGTCCTGCAACGCAAAAGTTCCTGCCAGGAATTTTACGCGTTGCATCAAATTAAAAGACACCGGGGAGGATTTTGGCTGAGTGGCCGGAAGAGGTCGTTGACTCATGGGAAAAAG
>JBQCEJ010000496.1:0-18898 GCA_051960355.1 Verrucomicrobiota bacterium
CCGCTCGACGTCGCGCCGGATGGCAAAGAGGCGTTGCAGTATCTGTTCAGCAGCTCCGAACCAGCGGCGGCCGTTCCCTGCCTCATCATTTTGGACCTGAATTTGCCGCGGGTGAGCGGATTGGAAGTTCTACAGCGCGTCCGACAAGCGCCGCAGTTTAAAGACTTGCCGATCGTGATTTTCAGCTCTTCGGCTCAAACTTCGGATCAGGAACGCGCCACTGAATTTGGAGCGACGGCCTACATCGTGAAGCCCACCACGATTGATCAAATCGTCGCCGTTGCCAAGGAACTCGACCGGCGTTGGTTGGCCACCTGCATTGCGAAAAGGTAACGTCCCTGAATCAACGTTAAGGCACAGAAGAGCGGTCGCCGCGCTGGTAGCATTTCCCTCAGTCGAGAACGGTTCGGGTGCAGCCGGCGATACAGCAGGCTTGGAAACCTACGCCGCGACCGCGCAGGGCGTCACTTCGGAGTTCGGGTTTGATCACATCGAAACAACCCAAGTTCGAAGGTTGCATTTGACCTCCAAAACTCGCATACAACCCGCCGCCATTTCATGAGCGCCTTCATCACAGGTCAACGGTGGATCAGCGAGTCCGAGCCTGAACTCGGGCTTGGCACCGTCATGCATGCGGATCGCAACCGCGTTCAACTGGTTTTCAAAGCGGCAGGCGAGACCCGCACGTATGCTGCCGAACAGGCGCCTTTGAAACGCGTTCGCTTCCGCGTTGGCGATAAAATCAAAACGCAGGCGGACAAGGAATTCATCATCACGGACGTCGTTGAGCAGAGCGGCTTGGTGATTTATCTCGGAGATAAACACCCACTGCCGGAAGCGCAATTGAACGAACGCGTCTGCCTGCAAGGTCCACAGGAACGTTTGTTGGCCGGACGTTTTGATCCCTCCGCAGTTTTCGAACTTCGCCGCCGCACGTTGAATCTGCTGCATCGGTCGCGCCAATCGCCGGTTCGCGGCTTCGTCGGCGGCCGCATTAACCTGATTCCGCACCAGCTTTATATCGCGCAAGAAGTGGCCCATCGACACGCGCCGCGCGTGATGCTTTCCGATGAAGTCGGGCTTGGCAAAACGATTGAGGCCGGACTGATCCTGCATCGACTGTTGTTGAGCGGACGGGCCAGTCGCATTCTGGTTCTCGTGCCCGAATCGCTCGTTCATCAGTGGTTCGTGGAAATGTTGCGGCGCTTCAATGTCTGGCTGCACATTTTCGACGAAGCGCGTTGCGCGTCGATCGAAGCCGGCGAACCGGGAGCCAATCCGTTCCTGGATGATCAACTCGTGCTTACCAGCATCGATTTCCTGGCAGGCGATGAGCGACGTTCCGCCCAGGCGGTGGCGGCAGGTTGGGATCTGCTCGTCGTGGATGAAGCGCATCATCTTGAATGGTCCGAAGCCGCTCCGAGCCGCCAATATCAGGTCGTGGAGCAACTCAGCCGCAAATCGGAAGGACTGCTTTTGCTGACCGCCACGCCGGAACAGCTTGGCCTGGAGAGCCATTTCGCCCGATTGCGTTTGTTGGACCCGGATCGTTACCACGATCTCGCGACTTTCCAAGCCGAGTCAACCGATTACAAAGGCACCGCCGAAATTGCCGAGAAATTGCTTGCCGAAAAAGAACTCACGAAAAAGGACGTCGCCGAACTGCGCCGCTTGCTGGCGCACGATGTCCAATTGGAACACGACCTGACCAAACTTAAGAAAGGTGATCCCCAATCGCGAGCCGCGCTGCTGGAAGACCTGCTGGATTTGCACGGGCCGGGCCGCGTGCTGTTTCGCAATACCCGCGCGGGCATGAAAGGTTTTCCCAAACGCACGTTGCGCATGGCCAGACTGGATGCTGGAACCGAAGAGCAGCAGTGGCTGGATCGCGTCTCGACGGAGTTTGCCGAGGACGCCGGCGATACGCGGTTGCAAGGCGAGTTGGATTTGACGCGCGACCCGCGAATCCTTTGGCTGGTGCAACTGTTGCAAAAACTTGACCCGGCAAAGGTCTTGTTGATCAGTCGCAGCATCGAAAAAGCGGAAGCGATCGACGCGGCCCTGCGGCGCCACCTCACCATCAAGACCGGGATTTTTCATGAGGGACTCACCTTGGTGCAGCGGGATCGCAACGCGGCGTGGTTTGCGGAAAGGGATGGTGCTCGGCTGTTGATTTGTTCGGAGATTGGCAGCGAAGGACGTAACTTCCAATTCGCGCATCATCTCGTGCTCTTTGATTTGCCGCTCAATCCAGAACTGCTCGAACAGCGCATTGGGCGGCTGGATCGCATTGGCCAGAGCGAAGATATTCAGATTCACGTGCCGTTCCTTGCGCACAGTCCGCAGGAAGTTTTGGCGCGCTGGTATCACGAAGGGCTCAACGCGTTCGAAAGCAATCTCGAAGGCGGCAACGAACTGCTGCGCCGGTTTGGCCGGGCGGTTCACGATCTGGCTTTGGAATTTTCAGTGGCGGATCGCAGCGCCGCCGAAGCTGAACTGAGCGCGCTGTTGAAGAAAACCGCCGTGGCGCGCCGGGAAATGCGTCACCTTCTGGAGGAAGGCCGCGACCGTTTGCTGGAATTAAATTCCTTCCGGCCCGCAACGGCGCAGAAAATCATCAGCCAGATTCAAGCCGAAGACCGGCTTCCCGATCTCGAAAATTACCTGCTGGATGTGTTCGATCATTTCGGCATTCAACTGGAAGAACTGGCGCCGCGCACCTGGCAATTGAATCCGCAAGGGATCATCACGGACGCCTTTCCGTCTATGCCTGCCGAAGGGATGATCGCGACGTGTGATCGTGGCCGGGCGCTCAGCCGGGAAGATGTGGGGTTTTTGACGTGGGATCATCCGCTGGTCACGGGCGCGATGGACCTCCTGTTGGGCGCGGAAACCGGAAATTGTTCCTTCGCCGTGCTGCCGACCGCGAACCAGCGAACAATGCTGCTGGAATTAATTTTTGTCCTGGAAGCGATCGCCGCGCCGCACCTGCATGCCGATCGCTTTCTTCCGCCAACGCCGGTTCGGCTGGTGATCAATCACAAACTGGAGGACGTCACCGCGATTTTTTCCGACACTTCCTGGGAACAAAAGCTTCAGAAAGGTTCGCCTTTCAAGTTGATTGAAAATGCGGACATCGCGCGCCGGACCTTGCCCGCGATGTTCCAATCCGCAACTGGATTGGCGGAAACTCAAGCCGCCGCGCTCCGCGAGTCCGCGCTCAAAGAAATGAACCACCTGCTTGGTCACGAGGTGCAACGCCTGGAAACGTTGATCCAAGTGAATGACCATGTCCGCCCGCAGGAGATTGAACTGGCGCGAGCGCAACAGCAGGAACTGGCGATGATTCTCCATCAGGCGCGGCTCCGTCTGGATTCGTTGCGCCTGATCTGGAATGGCCCGCCTGAAGCACTGAAGTAACGAGCCCATGGTTTTCGATTACCTGCGTTCACGGGCATTCCCTTTTGCTTCCACCTTCGAATTCCTCTCTCTCTGCGCTTCGGCTGACATTTCTCAACTTTGATTGGTAACGATATTGCTTAAGGCCAACCTCGGAAATCTGAGAAATCGCAGTTCGATTTTTCGAGGGCAAGTTTCCTGCTGGGAGCTTCGCACGTTAAACAGTTTTGGGGTTGGAAATATATGGACATGATTCGTTGGTTCGTTCACGAACCGTTCTTGGGTGGGGTGGTGCTCCTCTGTGTTTCGTTGGTGGGCGCATTGATCCTCAGTGATTGGCTGGAGAAAAGACGCACGCGTCAGTTCCTGCAGGTCCGTGATGACTTGAAGGAAGTTTATCAACGCCAACAAGCGTCCGCAGGCGGTCTCGGCCAGCTGTCCGAGATGGCGAACCTTCGTGCTGCCCGGGGACAGAGGCCGGTGTTCAAGCTGTTTCGCTGGGAGTTCGCCTTGCTCTCGACGCTGCTGGTCGCGCTCTGGAATCCCAACAAGTTTTCCCAACCGATCCTCGTGCAGGCGCGGGCACTCCAGGCCTCCGAGAAAGCCGCCAAAGCAAACACTGCTGCTGAAACCCATTCGCCCATGCCGAGCATCACGCCGATGATCGACGCGCCGCGAATCACCTTGCGAAGGGGGTCAGTGCACCTGACTCCAGACACGATTAGCTTCCAGTTGGAATCTCTGCATGCCGCTTGGCCGTTTGGGTCTTCTGAGTCTAGCTGGAACGCGGTTCCTGAAACTCTCAATCACTCTGTTACCACTCTCTTTGAATCGGCATCGGATCAGGATTGCGACTTTGACGGGATTGAAGATCGCTCCACGGCTCTGGCGCTTCGGAACAGCTTTCCGATTGGTCGCAGAACTCAATTCACTGCGTTGCTGGAGGACTCCGCGCGGGGACGTTTTTCCCGCTAGACGATTAACTTGAGAGAGCCCGGGCAGGTGATTGATTTGGCTCCCGAACTTTCGCTGCCCCTGCCTTTATCACCAAGGCTGACACGGTTCCCTTTTTGGCTGTTGCCCCCGCCGTAATTGGCTCCTCGCCCCGGTTTCCGAAGCGCCAGCCGTGATATTGCGCGCTAATGCACCCCTTTTGCATTTCCAATCCTGTGCTAGGTTTTCGTAGGTCTTATGAAACCAACAAGGGCACGAAATACAAAAGCACGCTCCGACATTCGCGCTCCCTTCCCGGGATGGATCTCAGCCGAGTGCGTTGTCCGCGATCTCCGCGACGGCTGCCGGTTGGAGGAACCCGCGCGGCGCAAGAAGCAGTTAGCCCGAACCCCAACTTACCTGAACTGGAGGCATTATGTTTTTCTTTGAATGGGTCATTCCGCTGCTGGCCGTAATCGCCATCGGCGTCTTTTTATTGTATTTCTCGCTCCGCAACCGGGCCGGTGCAGGCATTCGAACCGACGGCAAGACACTCGCGGATACTCCCACCGACAAGGAATCGAAAACGGATTAGCCGCGGGTCAATATGCGTCTTGTTTCCAGAGGCGTCTGTTGCCATTTTCCGCGGCATGATTTTGGCAGGCGATATTGGCGGAACTAAGGTTAATCTAGCGTTCTTCGAAGTGGACGACGGGCGGCTCGCGCCCGGTGCGGTCCAGACTTTTCGCAGCCGCGATTATTCCAGCCTGGAAGAAATTGTTCGAAAATTCGTCAGCACCAACAAGCTGGCCGTGGACTACGCCTGTTTCGGCGTCGCTGGACCGATTCGAAATCATCGGGCGCAGTTGACAAACCTGACGTGGGTTGTGGATCGCGCCGAGCTCATTCAAGCGCTGGGCCTGAAAGACCTTTTCCTGCTGAACGACCTTCAAACGAATGCTTACGGGATCGCTGGTCTGGCCCAAGGCGATCTCGTCGAGCTCAACCACGGCGCAGAAAGCGACCACGGCAATATTGCCATCATCTCAGCGGGCACCGGGCTCGGAGAAGCGGGATTGTTCTGGGACGGACGCCGCTACGTGGCCATTGCATCGGAAGGCGGTCATTCGGATTTTGCGCCGCGAAGCGATCTCGATGTGGAACTGTTCCGCTATTTGCGCGAACGCCTGGGTCAGGTCAGTTGGGAACATCTGCTATCGGGCGCAGGATTTTATCGCATTTATCAGTTCCTGCGCGATACAGGTCGTGGCGAAGAACCGTCGTGGCTGGCGCAAGAATTTCAGCAAATGGATCCCGCAATCGCCATTACCAACGCAGCCTTGGTAGGCAAATGCGAACTCTGCGTTCAGACCTTGGATCTGTTTGTTTATTACTACGGTGCCGAAGCTTCGAATCTCGCGCTGAAGACGCTCGCGACCGGCGGCGTCTATATCGGCGGCGGCATTGCGCCAAAGATCATCAATCATCTCAAGGGCGAGACGTTCATGAAAGCGTTCATCGGCGGCGGCCGAATGAAAGACCTGCTGGCGTCACTGCGCATTCGGGTGATCATGAACGATCGAACGGCCCTGGTCGGCGCCGCGCGATACGCCGCGACACAGATCGGTGAAATGGTGTAAGCCGGTCCCCGCAACGCCTGCGCTTTCGGCAGCCGAGTCGAAGCAGACAACGCCGCTCATTTTCCCGCCAGTTTTCGCGCGGTGGCCAGAGTGTCAATTTCCGCGGCCGACTTGTCCGTGCGAATGCGTGCGATTCGCGGAAAGCGCATGGCGAGTCCGCTGTTGTGGCGATTGCTCGGCTGCAGTTTGTCGAACGCAATTTCCAGGACTGTGTCCGGCTCCACTTCAAAATAGCGCCCGCGCTGACGAATGGCCGTCTTCAGAAAGTGCTCCGTGAGCTGGGCAATCTCAGCATCTGTAACGCCGCTGTAGGCTTTGCCGATCGTCCGCAGTTCGCCGGTGCCGTCATCGCGCACCGCAAAGGTGTAGTCGCTGAGAACCTTGCTGCGCTTGCCGTGGCCGTATTCCGCGCCCACCACCACACAGTCGAGAGTGGCGAGCGCCTTCTTTAGTTTGAGCCACGCCAGACCACGTCGACCCGGCAGATACAAGCTCTCAGGATCCTTGATCATCAGGCCTTCGTTGCCACGCGCGCGCGCCGCCGTGAAAGCGCCCTCGATGTCGTCCACGGAATTCGCTTCCGTAATGCGAGCGAGGCGAAAACTTTCCGGCAACGGCAAGCGCTCCAGAGCTTGTCGTCGCAGTTTCAGCGGCTCATTCAAAAAACTGCATTCGTCCGCCCAGAGCAGATCGAAGGCGATGTATTTGATGGGCACTTCTTCCCGCATGAACAAATCGCATTCTTTGCGGCCAAGACGTTTTTGCAGTTCCGCGAAGGCCAAAACTTCATCGCCATTCATCGCCAGAACTTCGCCGTCGAGAATGAAGTCCCGGCCAATCCGTCGCGCCGCCTCGGCCAGTTCAGGGAACGTGTCGGTGATGTCCTTCAAGTCACGCGAGTACAGCGCGACCTTCTTCCCCACCTTGTGCAACTGGCAACGAACTCCGTCGTATTTGTCTTCGATCCACACAGGACCCGGCGAAGCGACGGAAATATCTTTTGGAGAGCGAACGCGTTCCCAGATGTCCGCCGCAGTTTCCTCCGGCGACGCCAACATAAACTTGATTGGGCGCAATGGAACCAATGACGCGCTCGAGAGATTTCCCGCAGCCGCCAGCCTGGCGGTTTCGCCGATATCACCGAGCAGCAGATGAGCCTGGCGCACTTCGTCCGGAGCTTTGCCGAATGCGCTGGCGACTGCCTCTTCAACCAGGCCTTCCTTGAGACCGATGCGGAGATCGCCTGTGATGATCTTGATCAGAAACCTCGCTTCCACTCCGGAACATTGCGTCAAGATTGCAGTCAGCAAAGGTCGCTTTGCCAAAGGACCGCGCGCAGTCTGAACCTGATGAAAAAATTCGTCCACGCTCTTGATGCTGAGGGACGGTTCAACCGCGCGGCTTTGCAGAACTTCAAAAGCCGTTTCCCCCAGATCGCTGTGCTTGAGGTAAACCTGATGAAAGCTCACGTCATCAATCTCAGCGACCGAACAGAGCGCGTCCCGCAAGACCGCCCAGCCAAGTTGCAGCACTTTGTTCTGGCTTGAGGCGAAGGGCCGGCCCGAAAACCAAGTCGCGGCAATGCCGACTTCATCGCTCTTCAAAGTGCGGAAGTAATCAGAAAGCAGCCGGACTTTCTCCAGCTTGCTCGATGTTCCCGCAATGGCCGCGCAGGTTTCAGCAAACCGATGAAAGTGCCCGCTTGATCTCTCGCTCTTCCGCTCTTTGGCGAGATCGCGTGCGGTTGAAGCAGCTAATCGCGGAGCGTCGAAGTGCCTGGCGTTCTTCGGCGGCGTGCATTCGCCCAACTCCAAGGGCAGCGCGAACTGCTCATTCTGGCTCAGCGCCTGCGCATCAAAACCAAGAACACGGAGCGTCTGCGCAAAGTCCGCGGCGAATCCGTGCAACGTATACACCTTCCTGGGCTGAACTCGCTTCACGAGTTCGATGAGGTCCGGAAAATCGGCGTGATCGCTAAGCGGAAAAGCGGCGTCGCATTGGTAGCGGTAGCGGCAATTGGGATCCACCGCCCAACCGGTGAGAATGGCCGATCGCGTTTTGCCGAGTTTCCGCAACATCGCGGAATTGGCGACACTCGGCGGGCACAGCAGAACTTTGCCACGAGCCGCCCCGGCGTCATAGCGTTCGTATTTCGGAAAACATTGTCCGAACTGTTCGTAGATTTGGGTCAGCTTGTAAACGGCGCCGTGCAACATCAGGGGCAGGCCCGCTTCCGCCAGACCGCACAGGAGTTCCTGACTCTTCCCCAGCGAATAGCCGAGCAGGACCGGCGTTTCGTCATTGTCGAGCGACTCCCGGCAAAACCGCAGCACGCCTTTGATTACGGATTCGCTGGAGGGAAACACGTACTGCGGCCGGCCAAATGTGGTTTCCATGATCAGGATGTCGGCCGGACGCGGTTCACATGGTTCCGCCGACAGACCGCGGCGCAATTTGAAATCGCCCGTGTAGAGCAGGCGTTCGCCTTGGGCTTCGATCAGCGACATGGCGCTGCCGAAAATGTGGCCGGCGGGGAGCAGTGTGATCTGGAATTCGGCTTCAGCGTGCTGAAAACGCACGGGTTCGCCGAATGCGAGTTCATGCTCAAGCCGTTGTCCACCCAAACGCGCCCGCATGAGCTTTGCAGTTGGCGCGCTGAGAATGACTTCACGATGCGCTTCGACGTGATCGGAATGCGCGTGACTGATGAAAACTCTTTCCGCGTTTGATTTGGGCTCATGGGCATCGAGCCACAAACCCAGCTTGGGCAGGTGCACTGCGCCTTGATTGAATTCGATTTGAAAAACCGACACAGGGCAATTTAGACGTGGGTTTTGCCAAGTCAAAGCCGGTCGCGTCAGGCGGCTTGGCGTTCGCACCAAAATGCGTGGCACGCTTCGTGCCTGCTTCGACTCAACAGAAATCGTCTATGAACTTTTTTTCAATCACTGGCTGCCGCTGGATGGGTTGGTTGATGTTGGTCAGCCTTACTGTGTTCGGCGGTTTCAGTTCGATGGCGATCGAAGAGACTTATCCTTTGCTCCAAACACGGACAGGAACGTACACAAACGTGACAGTCACTTCGAAAACACCGAAATATATTTTCATCCTGCACTCCGCCGGGATGACGACCGTCCAAGTCAAGGATCTGGAATTGGAACAGCAAAAGGAATTGGGTTACGTCAAATCCGGATCCCAATCTCCTGCGAGTCTCGTTTTCGCGAAAACACTTGTCCCACGTTTTGAATCCAAGCTCGAACCTTTGAAGGCTCAATGGAAAAAGATCCCTCTGAATGGATTGAAGCCCCAGCCCCGCATAATCTACTCAGCGATGGCGATGCTCGTGGTGTTGCATCTGTTCTTCTCGTTCTGCTGCCATCTGATCTGCCTCAAGGCTCAGAAACCGGCGGGCTTTCTGATCTGGCTGCCGCTATTTCAAATCATTCCGCTGCTACGCGCGGCCAACATGTCGGGTTGGTGGTTCCTGGCCTGGTGTCTTCCTCTGCTGAACCTCGTGGCGATGATTCTCTGGTCATTCAACATCGCCAAAGCTCGCGGAAAAAGCGCTTTGACGGGGCTGCTCATGATCCTGCCGATCACGAACCTCTTCGCGTTTCTCTACCTCGCGTTCTCCTCAGGTGTTCCGGCTCAAAAGGCGCCTCGCTACCAAAGCATGTCGTTGCAGACGGCGTGAAGTTTTGCTTCGCCGTCGAGCACGCGAACTCGTTGGTTCCCGCCGGTTTATTGATTTCCAGTGGATTTTTTTTGCCGAGCGGGTTTATGATCGGTTCATGGCAGAGAAAAATCTGAGCGAGATCTCCCGGGACATTCGGTTACTGTTTCAAAAGGGCAACGACGCCTTGATTCGTGAAAACTACGATTACGCCGTCGATCTTCTGAATCAGGTTCTCCAAAGGGAACCGACCCTGTTTGAAGCCCGCAAAGCGTTGCGGGTTGCCCAAGGCAAAAAATCCACAGGCTCAGGCGGCGCCGGATTTTTCAAGAAGGCTTGGGGCAGCGCCAGCGCTTCGCCCCAAGTTGCCCGGGCGCAACTGGCGCTGCGGAATGATCCCGCCGAGGCACTGCACATTGCCGAACAAATTCTCAACAGTGACCCCACGAATTCCGGCGCGCACCGCATCGTCGTGGATGCTTCGGAGGCGCTTGAGATGCCTCGCACTGCCGTGATGTCCCTCGACATCCTTCAACGCAATTCCCCGAAGGACAAAGCCATTGCCATTCAATTTGCGGAAGCGCTGGCTCAAATCGGTGAAAGCAACCGGGCCGAACGCGTGCTGCTGGAGCTGGCGCGCGCCACTCCGCGCGACGGAGAAATCGCGCAGGCGCTGAAGAATGTTTCCGCTCGCAAAACCTTGAACGAAGGCGGTTATGAAACGCTGGCCGACGGCCAAGGTTCCTATCGCGACATTCTGAAGAACGAAAAGGAATCGGTTTCGCTGGAGCAGCAGGGCCGCGTGCAGAAAACCGAAGATGTCACCGAACGGCTGATCGGCGAATACGAAGCGCGCCTGAAAACCGAGCCGAACAATTTGAAATTGCTGCGTTCACTCGCGGAGCTTTACACACAGAAAGGCCAGCTCGCGCGCGCTTTGAGCTACTACGAGCAGATCAAGGCCACGGACACTGGCGCCAGCGATGCGACTCTGGATCGCGCGATTGGCGAACTGCGGGTTCGTGATTTCGATCGCCAGATGGAGCAATTGGATGCCACTGCCGCTGATCACGCCGAAAAAGTTGCGCAACTCAACGCGGAAAAACTCGCCTTCCAGATCACTGAGTGTCAAAAACGGGTAGAACACTTCCCGACCGACTTGGCCATCCGCTATGAAATGGGTGTGCTTTATTTCCGGGCGGGCAAAGTCGGCGAAGCCATTCAGGAACTCCAAAAAGCACAACAGAATCCGCACAAACGCATTCCGGCGATGAACTATCTGGCGCAATGCTTCGGGAAGCGGAAGATGTATGACCTCGGTGCCAAGACCCTGCAAAACGCGATCAAGGAAAAAGTTGTCTTCGACGAGGAGAAGAAGGAACTGATTTACAATCTGGGCTGCATTCTCGAAAGCATGGGCAAAAAAGAAGAAGCGATCGAGCAGTTCAAGCTGATCTACGAAACCGACATCGGTTACCGGGATGTTGCCGGCAAAGTGGACGCGTTCTACGCCAGCCAGTAGCAGCCAGCAGGCGCGTCAACGCCCGAGTCCAATATCCATCGGGCTTGACTCACTATTCGAACACTTCGACATAGCCCCAGTCGAGGAGGCTTTGGCGGACGGTTTCTTCAGCTTCCGCGAGCGTGTCGTTGAAGGTGTTGGCGTCGTAAGTATCTCCGCTGCTGAACGAGTAAGTGCCTCGGTATTCCTCGATATAGAATGTGTCACCGACCGGAGTCACCGCACTGCCACTGACGCTCATCACTTTGGGCAGATAGTAGAGTTCGCTGACAAACAGATCCAAGGTGACGTTCTTTCCTTTCAGCGCCAGGCTGCCGCCATCGCTGTTCGGGAAAATCATCGCCAAGCTTTCCTTGTTAAGCCCGGTCGAAACATTCTGCACGACATAATTGGTGGGATAATCCATCCGGAACGTGCCGCGTTTAGAATCCACATTGACAAACAAAACATCGGCTGTATCGGCATCCAGCACCAGATAACCCGAGAGCTTTTCTTTTTCGACCATGCCGCCGCCGCTGATTGTGGTGGTTTGCTTTTGGCGATAGATCGCGAGGGCCGCCTCGGTGCTGGAAGCGAACGTGACGGTCAACAGCACCAGGATTGTAAGTAGCTTCTTCATCGCCCAGATCGACGCCGCGCCGCGGAGCGTTATTCAAAGCGCACCGGCGGCGGCCGCGCTGAAGCGCCAATTTGGAGCCGGTTTCGCGCAAAAGAGAGTGCGTTCCAACCAGATTTTGCTGCCCAATTCAACTTGCGCTCGCCGGTGTGCCTCGTAAGCTTTTCGCCGTTTATGAACTACAAAATTTCCCGACGCGCCGCGTCGTTGAGTCCTTCATTAACTCTCACCATCGATTCCAAAGCCAAGCAGATGAAGGCTGAAGGTCTGGATGTGGTCGGCTTTGGCGCTGGCGAACCGGACTTCGATACGCCGCAGCACATTAAAGACGCCTGTGCCAAGGCGCTGGCGGACGGCTTCACCAAATACACTCCGGCCAGCGGCATTCCGGAATTGCGCCAGGCCATCGCCGACAAGTTCAAACGCGAGAACGGGCTGACCTATAAACCCTCGCAGGTGATTGTCTCCTGCGGCGGCAAGCATTCCTGTTACAATGTCATTCTGGCCACGTGCGAAGAAGGCGATGAAGTCATCATTCCAGCGCCCTACTGGTTGAGCTATCCGGAAATGGTGAAACTCGCAGGCGCCAAACCGGTTATTTTGGAGACGAGCGACAAAACCGAATTCAAGGTTACGCCCGAACAGTTGCGCCGCGCGATTACTCCGAACACTCGTTTGTTCATCCTCAATTCGCCCAGCAACCCGACCGGCTCCGTTTATACGCCGGAGGAAATCAAAGCGCTCGGCGATATCTGTGTTGAAAAAAACGTGCTCATCATGAGCGACGAAATTTACGAACACCTGCTCTACGATGGTGCGAAGCACAAGAGCGTGGCCAGCTTTTCACAGGCGCATTACGACCACACGATTGTCGTTCACGGCTTTGCGAAGGCTTGGAGCATGACCGGGTGGCGGCTGGGTTTCCTGGCTGCGCCGGAGCCGATTGCCAAGGCGATTGACGCGATTCAGAGTCACAGCACGAGCAACCCGACTTCCTTCGCGCAAAAGGGCGCCGTGGCCGCTTTGACGGGCCCGCAAGACCACTTGCCCAAGTGGCTGGCCGAGTTTTCCAAACGCCGCGAATACGCCTGGAAGAAACTTAACAGCATTCCGGGCATTTCCTGTGTGAACGCCAAGGGCGCGTTCTACTTGTTCCCGAACATCTCCGGCACGGGCCTGAAATCGGCGGAATTCTGCGCTCGACTCCTTGAGCAGGAAAAAGTCGCCGCGGTTCCTGGAATCGCATTTGGCGCGGATGATTACCTTCGCATCAGCTACGCAACGAGCATGGCTAACATCGAGAAGGGGCTGGATCGGCTGGATAAATTCGTTCGCGGCCTGGCCAAATAACCAGATCGGATTTCAAGGTGACCACCCGGAGCTTGAACAGAATACCTGTAACCGGTGCGGCATAACTTTTGTCTGAACAATCCATACCCATTAACCGTCCATAACAACATGTTGAAACAAACTTCTGCCGTCCTGCTCGCGAGTCTCTTTATCGGATCCGCCTTTGCCGAGAACATCGATCTGAGCAAACTTCCACCGGCATCCACCCAGAGCGGTGTGACCTTCGAAAAGAACATCCTGCCTCTCTTCAAGGAATCCTGCGTGAAATGTCACGGTGAGGAACGGCCCAAAAACGGCTTGCGACTCACTTCGCTCGAAGGCGTCCTCAAAGGCAGCAAAGACGGCAAAGTTGTCGTTCCGGGCAACAGCGCGAAGAGCGATCTCGTCATCGCCATCGCCCGTCTCGATCCCGAAACCGCCATGCCGCCGACGCGCGAAGGTCACGGTCGCCCCAAGAACGGGAATGCCCAAAACGGCAAAGCTCACCAAGGCCCGCCCGCCAAGCCGCTGACGCCCGAGCAGGTTGGATTGGTGCGCGCCTGGATTGATCAGGGCGCGAAGTAAAATCTCGATATTTCAGAGTGCAGGGCCGGCAGCAATGCCGGCCTTTTTTGTGGCCAAGAAGTCCCGCAGACGGCTCTGATCCGTGTACAACTGGAGGAACTACTATCCATCTGCAACGTCCATAAGGCGCATCTGCGGGAAAGCGAATGGCTGATCTGACGTTTGAAACGGTGGTGACCGACGTTTCATTCCGATTCAATCTCGACCCGCCCGCTGTTGTTTTCAAGTTCTCCGGATTAAGGTTCTTACCCCGTGCGCCACGCGACGGGGCCCGAAGGTCGCGAAGAAAACAGACTTTCCCTGGGCTGCATCAAATCACGAGCGCCCTTCGGCCTGCGCGTGCGCTTTGCAGAAAACCACCTGCCTCCCTTGCGTCAGTTCATTCTGATTCTATAGTGCTTCTGAGGTGTTTGAGCTGCTAAAGCGCTGGCCTGGCTTCTTTTCAGTTGGGGTTAACACAAAGGAGATTCAATCCCTCAACCGATCCATGGCTGTCGTAAGGTCAAAAGAACTTCACAAGGACCGTCCGGGTCTGAGCCCCAGACGCTCAGTGGCGCGAACGGGTTCGCGTCCTGAAGCGCCTCAGCGCAGCGGCGCGCTCTGGGCGGCTGCCCAGTTTGCGCAAGTGCTCGATACAATCCGCGAACCGGTCCTCTTACTTGATCTTCAACAGCGCGTGCAAGCGGCCAATCCCTCATTCTGCCGGACATTTCAGATCGCGCCCGAAGATGCTTTGAACCGCTCAATTTACGATCTCGCCAAGCATCAATGGAACATTCCCAAGCTGCGCGAACTCTTGGAGCAGCGTCTGCCACCGAGCGGGCAGATCGAAGACTTCGAAATCACCCAAACCTTTCAAAGGCTCGGCCAAAAGACTCTGCTGCTCAACGCACGCCAGTTCGAAGACCGGGTTGTGCTCGCAATCGAGGATGTTACCGCACAGCGTCGGCATGCCTCGAGTGAAAGCCCGGAATACGCGCGGCAACTCGCGGACATTGAAACGATCTACAACACAGCTCACGTCGGATTGTGCGTCATCGACCGCGACCTGCGTTATCTGCGAATCAATCAATTCATGGCGGACATGAACGAAGCGTCGGTGGCCGATCACCTCGGCAAGACCGTGCGCGATATACTGCCCTCATCCGCCGATGCCGCCGATGCTTTGGCGCAAAAGGTTTTCACAACCGGTCAACCCGTCTTTGATGTCGAGTTCAACTGCGAAGCGCATCCTGGAAAACACCGGGTCTTCCTCACGCACTGGCTGCCCCTCAAGAATGAGGCCGGCGCGGTGACGTCCATCAACGTGGTGACCGAAGACATCACCGAACGCAAACGTGCCGAAGAAATTCTACGGCGGAGCGAATCCCAATTTCGCGGCCTGACCGAGGACATTCCGCAGTTGGTCTGGACGTGTAATGCGGACTACGAATTCGATTATCTCAGCCCGCAATGGGCGGACTACACCGGCGTGCCCGTTTGCGAGCACTTGGGCACCAAGTGGATTCACGCAGTTCATCCGGAGGATCAGCCAAAGGTGTGGGACGTTTGCCGCGCGGCAAAAGAACATGGCAAACAGTTCCTGCTCGAATATCGGCTGCGCCATAAGAGCGGCGTTTACCGGTGGTTCAAAGTCGCCGCCCTGCCCATCCGTGATTCCGAAGGCAAGGTGATCAAATGGTTCGGCACCTCGACGGACATTGACGATCAGAAAAACTACGCGGCCCATTTGGAGCAAACTGTTCGGGAACGAACCACACGACTCCGCCAAGCGATGGGCGAGTTGGAAAGTTTCTCTTACAGCATCGCCCACGACATGCGCGCGCCGCTGCGTGCGATGCAGAGCTTTGCCGGCGTTTTGACGAAGAAATTCGCAGGCACACTGGAACCCGAAGCTGCCGGATACATCTCGCGCATTTCCAAAGCTGCCAATCGTCTCGATCGCTTGATTCAGGATACCTTGAGCTACACCCGAATCGTCCGTGGAAACGTGCCCATGGAACCAGTGAACGTGGACAAACTCCTTCGGGATATCATTGCAGGACAGCCCGAGTGGCAGTTGCCACGCGCCGACGTGCTGGTGGAAGGGACGTTGCCGATTGTCTGGGCCAATGAAGCGTATTTGACTCAGGCGATTTCAAATGTCTTGAGCAATGCCGTGAAGTTTGTCGCGAAGGAGACTCTTCCTCGCATTCGCATCTGGGCCGAATCGACCGGCACCGACGTCCGACTCTGGTTTCAGGACAACGGCATTGGCATCGAGTTGGACAATCAGAAACGCATTTTCAAACTCCTGGACCGCGTTCATCCGGATGCCGATTACGAAGGAACGGGTCTTGGACTCGCCATCGTGCGGAAAGCCGTGGAGCGCATGAATGGCACTGTCGGTGTGGAATCCCAACCCGGCCAGGGAAGCCGCTTTTGGATACGGCTCAAGCGAGCCAAAAACTGAATCGTTATGACAATGGCACGAACGATCCTGCTGGTGGAGGACGACGAGAACGATGTGTTGTTCATGAGAATGGCCTTGGAGCAAAGCGGCGTCACCAATCCCCTTCACGTTGCCGAGCATGGCCGACAGGCGCTGTCCTATCTCAACGGCGAGGGCGAATACGCGGATCGCCACAGCTTCCCCCTGCCCTGTCTGGTGTTGATGGATCTCAAACTGCCGTACGTCACTGGCTTGGAAGTGCTCAGAAAAATGCGTCAGAGTCCGCAGTTGAAGGAAATGATCGTGATCATTCTGACCTCGTCCCAAGAGGAATCTGATCTGGACCAGGCTTATGAACTCGGAGCAAACGCCTACGTGGTAAAGCCACCGAATCTCGACAAGCTGCAAGATCTCACCAAGGCCATCAAAGATTTCTGGCTCGTCCACAACATACCGCCGCGTCTGTGCCGGTTTTAAGAACGCAATGACTCCAGCCCGCGAACACAGCGAAGGACGAAAGCAGGCGTTCTAGAACCCAACGAACCGCCGTGAGTGAGGGCTCTTTGGTCTTGCGCACCTTACGGCTAAACGTCGGGTTCGGAATGGCCGCTCTTCATCGGCCAACCCGCTGCAAGCAAAGCCTTGTATCCGCCGATCAGCGAGAACACTTTCCGATAACCCATCTTTTGCGCCGCGTCCGCAGTCATTGCGGAACGAAAGCCGCCGCCGCAATACATGATGATCTCCGCATTCGGATCGGGGAACTGTTTCTCCAGGTCACGCTCAAAAATGCCTTTGCCCAGATGAACCGCTTCAGCAGCGTGACCCGCATCCCATTCGTGATCTTCGCGAACGTCCATCAGAATCGCCTGAGAGTTTTTCGCCAGCCGGGCGCGGGCGTCCGCGACACTGATTTCGCTAATGTGCTGTTTGGCTTCGTTGACGAGTTTTAGAAAACCAGGTGAATGATCCATGAGCTTCAAGTTAAATTCCAGACTATGACGGTCAATGAAATTACAGTTGCATCGTCTGCTCGCGTTGAACTTAAATTCGCCTGTGTTCCGAACGAAATCTGACGGCGTGCTTGCCCTGACCCTGCTACTGGCGATCTTTCTCTGGGGTGGTAACAACATCGGGACGCAATTGCTGGTCCGCTCCTGGCCACCGGTTTGGACGGGCGGAACGCGCTTTTTCTGCGCCGGATTGCTGCTGCTGGGAATGCTTCACTGGACGAAGTGGCTGGGAACGCCGACACGCTTGAGCCGTCCACTCAAACGCCAGCTTTGGCTTCGAGGCGGCCTGGGTTTGGCCGCTTACATCATCTGCTTCAACTGGGCTCTGCGATTCACTTCAGCCGCGCACGTGGCGCTTTATCTGGGTGCGTCGCCCGTCTGGGCTTTGCTGTGGGAAGGCCGGCCAGCCAAAAGCCGGCGCAGCTTCCAACGCTACGGCGCGGCCGTTCTGACGCTGATCGGCGTGCTCGTTCTGTTCTGGCCCGCGTTGCGACGCAGCGGCAGCAGTTGGATTGGCGAACTGCTCGGCATCACCGTGAGTGTGTTGTGGACTTCCTACGGACGCCAATGCCGCGCTCTGGGCGCGCACCTTTCCGGCGCCGAAGTCAGCGCGCACACCATGTGGCGAGCGGGCCTGCTCCTGCTGCCGTTCGGGTTGATCGAGGTCGTCCGTTACGGATGGCCCTTGAGCACCAACCTTGTCCTGATTCAGCTCTACTGTATTTCCGCCGGTGGAGTCGTGGCCTTTGGAATCTGGAGTTATGCATTGCGCCGCTGGCCAACCAGCCAGGTGCTGCTGTTCAACAATCTGATTCCGCTCAGCACCACGGCCTGGGCTTATGTCTGTTTGAATGAACCGCTCACCGTCACATTTAAAATTGCCCTCACTCTGATTGTCACGGGCGTGTTGCTGGGCCAGATCCAGTTTGAAAAAACCGTCAAAACTTCCGCCGCGGCGAACAGCGAACCCGAGGTGTTCACCGGCGATCGACGCAAATAAACCGTTGCCGCGGGAGAATCCGCAAAGTTTGACGGACGTCAAAGTGCCCGTGACTCGCTCATGCGAATCTGTGCCTGTGAAAACTGCAAGCCTGACATTGGATAACACCGGGAGACAGATCGCCCACTTCACTGCGCCGCGGCTCGCGCGCGAATGGCGCACGATGACTTTGATGATCCGCATCTACTGTCGTGGCCAGCATGGCTGCGGCGACAAGCTTTGCGTCGATTGCCAGCAACTTGAGGATTACGCGGCCGTGCGCCTGGATCGCTGCCGTTTTGGAACCGAGAAACCAACCTGCGCGACGTGTCCAGTCCACTGTTACCAGAAACTCCGGCGCGATCAGGTGAAGGCGGTCATGCGTTATTCCGGCCCGCGCATGCTGTGGCGTCATCCCATTCTCAGCCTGTTCCATTGGCTGGACGGCTTCCGCAAAGCTCCGGTTTTGAACTGACCGAGTCGAGCCAACTTTCAGCAGCGGGCCTGCCCGTTTGCTTCCTCAGTTTCCCAAGCGGGATTTTTCGCGTAGGATAACCGCATGCGTTTGGGGCAATTATTCAGCGCGCTTGAATCCCGGAATTACCGGTTGTTCTTCGCCGGGCAAATCGTTTCGCTGATCGGCAGTTGGATGACACAGACCGCTTCGCTCTGGCTGGTTTACCATTTGAGTTCGTCGGCATTTCTCCTCGGCGTGGTCGGTTTCGCCAGCCAGATTCCGATCTTTTTCCTCGCGCCCTTTGCCGGCGTCTGGGCCGAT
>JBQCEJ010000497.1:0-2300 GCA_051960355.1 Verrucomicrobiota bacterium
GGATGTCCAGATCCGCTGTGTCGTTTTTGTCATGAATGATCACCGACTCGCTTTCAGTGCGATCATAAAAGCACTGCACTGTCAGTTCGGACGTGTCCGAAAAACTGTGTGTCCACCGGCCCAGCAGGTTTGCGCCGCGAACATCCATGACGTCAGGTTCGGTCTGACTGAAAGACGGAGGATTCGTCGGGTCAACCATGGTGAACGTTTGATTGAACTTTCCGAGGTAGGCTTCGCCTTGGAACGTCAGCAGATTATCTTCCGACGCATTCCAGTCCATGCGGAAACCCGAGCGGCCCATCTGCCAGGCGTCGTTGGCCGGATCTCCATTGGGCAAAGGCGAATCCGCGTGATCCATGAAAGTTCCGTAAACTCTGTAATACGCATCGTCGCCAGCCTTGCCGCCGTAACGCACGCTGGTGAAAGCGCGGTTATCTGTGCCGCCGCCGGCGCTGGCGAGAAACCCCTGCGTGTCCTGCGCGCTTTTGCTGATGATGTTAATCACGCCATTGACCGCATTGGCGCCCCACAAAGTGGCTCCCGGGCCGCGAATCACCTCGATCCGCTCGATGTCCTCCAGCATGGGCGCTGATTGCGAATTCCATTCCACGCCCGAAAACATTTGGGAGTAAAGGCTCCGTCCATCCTGCAAAACGAGGAGTTTGTTGGCGAACATGTCGTTGAAGCCGCGGACGCTCACCGCCCACAGCCCGGCGTTCACCCGCGCCACATCCATTCCTGGAACGGTTCGCAGCGCTTCTGGAATGCTGGTCGCGCCGGAGCGACGAATGTCGTCCTGCGTCACAACGGAAACAGCGGCGGGCGACGTTGAAACGGTCGCGCGCTCCTTGAGAATCGTCACGGGAATGTCCATCAGCTTTTCCAGCGGCAGATCCGCGAGATCGGCGATGTTGGTGACGGAGAGTTCTGAAGAATGAACCGCGGTGCAACTCAGACCAAAAAACATCAACATGAAGGCGGCCTTTCCAGACTTTCGAATCAGTCCAGACCCAACGGAAAACCGACCATGTATAATGATTTGCGACTTCGTCATAGCAACGGGCAAGGGGGAATCAGCACGTCGAATGCCGCGACGCGCCAGCCGGCCGGATATCAAAAAACCGACAGAAGATTGGCGTCCACGGATCGCTACCCTGCCGTGAAGCGAGGCACCTGTGTCTAAAAATCGTCTCAACTCGGAAGCGCGGTTCGGAGCCGCAGGCATGACGGGGTGCATCCTGATACTGCCCCTGGAGCGCGACCTTCAGGTCGCTTCAATGTGCATTCTGATTGTGTGAAATCATTGCCCTGCGGGTTTGCGCACGTTGAAGCGGCGTCAACGCCGCGCTCCTCCTGGAATGGGAACCGGGGCAGTGTCAGGATGCACCCGGCATGAGGCACCTGGCAGATTTCCCCTTGCCCTCGAACAGCGGGTGAACACAATCACGCCATGTTTTCACATGTTGTCATTTTCTGGACCGATCCCGAACAGGCGAATGCGGCGGACGAATTGATCGCCGGAGCCAATCAGTTCCTCAAACCCATTCCGGGCGCCCTGCAATTCCATGTTGGGAAAATGGCGAACAGTCATCGGCCGGTAGTGGATCAAACTTATCAGGTCGCGTTGAACATCGTTTTCCCGGATAAAAAAACGCAGGACGATTATCAGGTGCATCCGCTGCATCTGGAATTTGTTGAGAAATGTGTCCGACGGTTGGTGAAAAAAGTCGTCGTTTACGACTTCGAGTGAAGCGCGCTCAGTAGCCGCAAGTGAGGAGGCGAACGGTCACGCCCGCGGATGAAACCGCCGGTGAATCTCCCTGAGCCGGTTTCCGGTCACGTGCGTGTAAACTTCCGTCGTGCTGATATTCGCGTGCCCGAGCAATTCCTGAATCACGCGCAGATCGGCGCCGTGCTCCAACAGATGCGTGGCGAAGCTGTGCCGCAGCATGTGCGGCGTGATGTTGCGCTCGATGCCGGCGCGCTTGACGCGATCCTTTATCCGTTTCCACAGCGTCACGGAGGCGAAGGGCGTGCCGCGTTGCGTGAGGAAAACGGTGGCCGGTGAATTTTTGTTCACCAGCTTCGGACGACCACTTTCGATGAAACGATTCAGCGCTTGAACCGCAGCGCTTCCCACCGGCACCACGCGTTCCTTGTTCCCTTTGTCGATCACGTTGATGAATCCGGCTTCCAGGTGAAGCTGTTCCAACCGCAGATTTTTCAACTCGCTCAAGCGCAGGCCGGAAGCGTAAGCCAGTTCCAGAATCGCCTGATCGCAGAGCGTGCTTGGAGTTTCC
>JBQCEJ010000498.1:0-3388 GCA_051960355.1 Verrucomicrobiota bacterium
CAGAAATACGGCGCTACCTGGATGGACAACACCGCCCCCGTTTCATTCCAGACGCCCGCGTTATTGCAGGCGAGCACCTGAAATTCGTAGTTGCCCCCGGGCAGATGAGGGTAGGTGGCGCGACGTTCGGAACCGGCTTCAATCCATTTCTGGTCAAATCCCTTCAAATGATATCGGAACTGAACATTCTCCGGCGAGGTATAGCTCAGGCCCGCAAATTCAAACTCCAGTTTGCTGTGTCCTGGAGCAATGTGGAGCTTTGGATTCGATGCGCGCAAATCGAGGACGTTGCCGGCGGGAGAATTTTGAAACAGCGCGTAGGCCCCAAAAAACGCAACCGGCTGGTCGTCCACACTGACCCGCTGCAACCGCACCGGCGGAGGATCGAGATTATCCGCAATCTTGTCCGGCAGCACCGACAGCAGGCCGCTGCGCGTGGAAAACCACAGCCGCCCGTCGCTCGTACGACACGAGGCCGGGCTGTGATCACGGCTGGGTTGCAAGCCCGGCAGACCATCACTGCGCCCATAAATCCGCGATCGCACGCGTTCCATCCGCCCTTGCATCACGGCCTCCAGTTGCGACAACTGCACGCGGGACAGGCCCCGGTTTCCCACCAGCCAGAGCGAATCGCGCCCATCGGCCTGGATTTGTGAAACGAAATTATCCATCAGCCCCGCCGCGGTGGTCACCCGCTTGTGTATTCCATCCTTCAACCGGCCCAAACCATCACCAGCATAGCCGATCCACAAACTGCCGTCCGGCGTCGCATATAACGACCGAATGGACAACGTGAGCCGCTCCCGGATGGCTGGATCAAACCTCAGCGACGAGCCCGTCACGCGAAGGAGCTGACCTTCGGATGTTCCCACCCAAACCGTTCCGTCCGGCGTTTCTGCCATGGCCCGGATTGCGCCGATCCGTCCCGGCCTTTGAATTTCACTGACCTGGCCATCATGAATCCGCATCAACCGCTCCGGACCACCGGTCACGCCCACCCAGACGTCACCGTCGGCGCTCACGAGCAGGGAACGGACGGAATTACCAAGCAGACCTTCGGACTGCGCCCAGGTCCGCCAGCGACCGTCCGCATAATGAGCGACCCCGTTTTTTACGGTGCCGACCCACACGCCGCCTTCGCGGTCCGCCGCCACACAATTAGCACGGCCGCCCGGCCAGCTGGTCGTCGCGCTGATTACTTCCCAAGTTCCCTCGACGCCGCGCATCAAGTCTCCGGATTGAGAGACCGCCCATAGCGCACCTTTCGTGTCCTCACAGAGCGACTGCACCGATTCGAACGGCAGTCCCGCTTCGCGGCCGATCAGTTGCACCGCCCGGGGACGTATCAGGTTCAAACCGCCGCCCGTGGTGGCGGCCCAGAGGTTCCCCTCCCGATCCTCGGTGAGACAGGTTACTTCATGATGCGACGTGGGCACCGATTCAAGATGCCGGCCTTCCAGTCGAAAGAGTCCGTCGGCTGCCGTTCCAAACCAAAGCGCTCCGGTCCGTTCTTCGAACAGTGCCAGCGGTGGGGATTGTCCCGGCCACGGTCCGTGATCTTCCAACTCGCGACCTTCCTGGAATTTGAACATCCGGCCGCTGCCCCGAAGGTCCGTTCCGGGCGCAGGATAACTACAAATCCACAAACCCGAGTGGGCGCCCGGAAAGATGCGAGCCGGCGTGCTCGGCAGTTGAATCACGGGCTGTAACACGCCCTTGCGAAACACGCTCAACCATGATCCCTTGCTCAGCCACAATTCACCTTTTGCATCCCGCGCCACTCCCACAACTCAACCAGCGAGTAATTCCGGGGGCAGCTCGGGACGCGTCACTTTGCCCTCCAGAATGCGACGCACTTCCAGCCCATAAGCAATCCACGTCCCCCCCTCCTGATCCTCCGCCATTCCCAGAACGCGCTGCGCCAGCAAACCATTGGCACTGCTGTAGGTGTGAATTTGATCCGGAGCGATGCACAGCAAGGGACCGCGCTCCATGCCCAACCACAAGCGACTCTGGCTATCCCGAAACATGGCCCGCACAGCGCGACTGGGCACTCCAGGAAGTTCAATCAACGACGCCGGCATGAAATCCACGCCATCGAACTGGAGCAGTCCACCTTTGCTGGCCACCCATAAAAATCCGTCATCGGTCTGCGCCACGCCCGTGATGTCGTTGTCCGGCAAACCGTCCTCCGTCTGCCAGGCCCGGTAAAGCCAGGACGAAGATTGCGGGACTGACGCCGTCGCAACCTCACCGGCCAAGCACGCACCGGCCAGCAAAGCGGCCAGACCCAGGCGATGGAGGTAAATGTGCACGGTTTGCATTCTTAGACCGAGAGCACGAATAGGCAAGCGGGCATTGGTCGTACCGTCAGGAAACGGTGCATCCTGACACTGCCCCGGTTCCCATCCCAGGAGGAGCGCGGCGTTTACGCCGCTTCAACGTGCGCAAACCCGCAGGGCAATGATTTCACACAATCAGAATGCACATTGAAGCGACCTGAAGGTCGCGCTCCAGGGGCAATGTCAGGACGCACCCAGTCAGGAATCGTCTTGAACTTATCCGGCATCGCCCCCAACAGTGGCTCAGTTTTGACTGACGCTCGGATCGGGTTTGGCGGGCGCGGCGAATAGAATCAGATTAAGTGCCGAACCATTCGCCTCGCCTTGGTCGGTGTTGCCGGGAATGCGAACGATTGCGTCTTTGGCTAGTTTCAAAGCATACAACTGGAGCCGCTGCGTATTGACCATCACATCTTCGCTTGTGGGTTGATACGCGCCCAACCAGGAGGGCTTCGGGGCCCGGGGATCATGCGCCACGAAAAGTGTCAGCGGGCAGGCTGTTGTCGCCACGATGTAATCGTTGGCCCAATAAGTATTGTCTTTGCTGGCGGTGCGGATCAGGCGGGCGCCCCTGAGCAGCGAAGGAACCTTGCGCAGGTAAAGTAATGCGTCGTCGGAATACGCCAATGCCTCCGGCGCCGCCTCCACTTCACCGCCACCGGTTCCCTCTCCCGTATAGTTAAAAGTCGAAAACAGGGTATTGCTGCGTTGCGATTTCCCAAGCACCGGCGCGGAGGCTAATCGGTGTTCAATCTGCCGGGCCAGTGCCGCTGCATCCACCGGGCAAGGCCCCGGCAGTTCTTTCGCAAAAACGGCTGGCACCGCGCGCATGATCCCGTCGGCCATGGCAATCGGCGCGGAATTCAATTGAAGCGTGGCCGGTTTCAGACCTGCCCGAATGGCTTTCAAAGTCACGGCACCCGGAGTGAGTGTCGAACGAACGCTCACGCGGTTGATGCCGCACTCGGTATCCACGAAAAGATGGTTGATGCTGCCCTCCTTGCCGCTGTTGTAGCCGCCCCGCCAAATGCCCGGGCCCGTGATCT
>JBQCEJ010000499.1:0-3205 GCA_051960355.1 Verrucomicrobiota bacterium
TCAACTTTGAAGTCATCACGACATACGGCGATTCCTCCGCGTTCTCGCCAACAACTTGAACTTGCCACGCGCCGACCTTCGCGCACAGCAACAATGCGGAAGCAAACTGCGAACTCTGCGCAATGCTCACCGTGCAGGAACGTCGTAATCCTCCAATTGAGTTTCCGCTTTCCGCTTTTCCAATTCTCACCGGCAACTTGTCATTCCCCTGCTCCGCTTCCACGCGATAGCCGAGTTCGCGCAAGGCCTGAAAAAGCGCCGCTTGCGGACGCTCATGCATTCGCGGCACGCCGTGCAACCGGTAAACGCCTATGCCAAGGCAGAGAAACGCCGCGAGAAACCGCGCCGCCGTTCCGGCATTGCCAACGAACAATTCCAACGGCTGCTCTTCCGTACCGCCGGGTGGAATCTGGCCGCCTTTTCCGTAAACGGTGATTCTGCGATTGCAGTCCTCGTTCGGGTCGCGTTGGACCTCGACCATGAAGCCCAGTTCCTGGAGACACTCGACCATGATCTGCGTGTCTTCGCTCCAGAGCGCGCCTTCGAGCGTGACTTCGCCCTCGGCCAGCGCGGCCAGAATCAAGGCTCGATTGGTGATGCTCTTGGAACCCGGCACGGTGATTTCGGAGTGCACCGGTTTTTCGAGCGGAACGATTTCAATGAGATCAGGCAAAGACATCTTAGCCTCGGATGAACACGGATGAACACGAATCCAGAACGGCTTCAACACGGATGTCGAGAACGAGATGTTGACTCGGAATCATTCGGGTGAAGGCGAGGCGCAAGCGGCACACCAGTTATCCCGACGTTGTTTGGCTTGCTCAAAAAATCGGGTGAGCGCTTTGTCATCTGAGCTTTTGAGAGCCTGTTGAACGTTCTGCAAATCCTTCACGAACACGTCCAACGCACGAACGAGGTTTTTGCGATTGGCCAGACCAATGTCGCGCCACATTTCCGGCGAACCGGAGGCAATGCGTGTCGTGTCGCGAAAGCCCGTGGCACAGAGCGCAGCCTGCTCCTTCGGATGCTGGGGATTCAAGATCAAGTTGGTCAATGTCGCGGCCACCACATGCGGCAAATGACTGGAACGGCTGACTAAAAGGTCGTGGGTTTCCGGCGTCATGCGGATCACGCGGCTGCCCAAGGCTTTCCAAAATCGCTCCACTTTTTTCAGTGCCGCAGGATTCGAATTGGCGGTGGGCGTGACGACGCACACGGCCTTTTCGAACAAGCCTTGGCGAGCGGCTGAAACGCCGATCTTTTCCGCGCCAGCCATGGGATGACTGCCGATGAAATGTGCGCCGGCTTTATGAATCAGCGATTCGACTTCGCGCACCACGCTTGCTTTCACACTGCCAACATCTGTGACGATCGCGCCTCGCTTCAGAGCGGGAATCAGCTGGCAAACCAGCGTGCGCATCTGAGCCAGCGGCGTGCAGAGCACGATCAAGTCGGATTTGGAAACCGCGGCGAGCAGATCGGTGGTGGCGTAATCCGTCACGCCGAATTTCTCGCAATCGGAAACGCTGGCGTCGCGCCGGACATAACCCGCGATTTCATTCGCGAGCTCCTGGTTTCTGACGGCCAACCCGATGGAGCCACCCAGCAGGCCAACGCCCACGATTGTTATTTTCCGAAAAAGCACGGCGGGAGAATAAGAAAGCAGGCGGGCGGATGGAAGCGGGAAACGTCAGGTGTGAAAACGTGATTTCAATAACCCATGCTATTCAATCGCCTTAGGTGTTCCAGATTCTCTATTTTGGTTGGACCGCGAATTCCACCGTCACGCGCGCGGAGTAGAGCAGTTCTCCCAAAGAGGATGAGGACTCGTTCACGGCAACTTCAGCCGGAGCGGTTGCAGAAGGAACCCCGGCGGACACATCAAAGCTGGATTTCGGATTGCCGTAACCGCTGCCGTAATTGGGCGCGGAATTCAACGGCGTCACGTCTCCCTGGCGAAAAGAAATTGCCGTAAGCTGGACGTTGAACTTTTCTTCATAAACCTTCTTCCGTTCGATGGCATTTTCGCAGGCTCGTTCCAGAGCTTTCTCTTTGAGGGCCGCCTTGTCGGAAAACTCAAACTCCACTCCGGCAAACTGCACTTCGGACCACGCGTCCACAGTCGCGGCCGTGGATTGAAACTCCTTCTCGTCCTGAACGGTGATGCGCATCAGATTTTCAACGCGGTAGCTCTTCGCTTTTTCGCTGAACATTCCGAACTTCGGAGTCGAGGAGAACTTCGAGGCCTGAATCCTCTCGGATGGAATGCCTTGCTTTTTGAGTTGTTCAGCCAAGCGGGTGCGCAGATCAAGATTCAGCCGCAACGCCTCCTGCAACGATTTGTTTTCCGTCACCACTTTCAAGCTGGCAACTGCACGCTGAGCTGGAACCCGCACTTCCGCTTCGCCAGTCAAGAATGTGGTTTTGGGAATGCTGCGAAGGTAGTGCGTCAACTCAGTGGCCGAGCCGCGAATTTCCGGTTCTGCCCAGGCATTTAAAGAGAGCAGAGCAACGAGACCGATGGCAGTTGTTTTGAGCATAGTTCCTTGTTGTTGGATTTCGATTCGAGGGCGATCGTGGCAGGATCGCACGACGTTTTGAAGCGCAAAGAAACGCGTTCAGCGGGTCAGCATTTCACCCGTACCGGACGGCTACCATTGCGGGCGGATTCGAAGCACGCGTCGGTCACCTGTTGCGTTTTCAAAGCCCACATCGGCCAGGCATCATTCAGTTTTCCCGAGCGCACTTGATTGGTGAAGTTGCGGAACATGGCGGAATCCTGAGCCCAGAATCGGCTGGCGCTATGAGCCCCGATGCAGTCACAAACCTGGACGCTGACCTTCTGCCCTTTCAGCTCAACTGAAGGCTCGTGTTCGCTGGTCGCGTGAACAAAATCCGCAAGCCGCAACTGCCCTTTGGCGCCGCTGACGTCCACCCATTGCTGATGTTCGGCGAGGAATGAACTGTAGAACCCGGCTGAAGTTTCACCGTCAAAGAACAGTTCGCCCGAGAAATCGGTCGGTGCGGACCCGCCCGCGAGCTTGTTGCCGCGCTCCGAGAGAATCCGCCCGGAAACTTCGAGCGGCATTTGCCACTGCATGCTCCAGAGCGCGAAACGAATGCAATACCAGCCGAGATCACCGAGGCAGCCGGTCGGTTCCAAGTCGCCATTCACACGGATGTTCGCGTCGAAGAAGTTTCCCCC
>JBQCEJ010000500.1:0-17219 GCA_051960355.1 Verrucomicrobiota bacterium
GACGACGTGGCCAAGGCTCTCGACTTCGATGAAAAAGCCGTGCAACAGGTCGTCAGCAACATCGAGGAGTTGCGCAAGGCGTTGCCCATGCAGGTGCAGAAGTGTCTGGCCTTTTTCCCGCACGTGGGCCGGAGCGTCGGCGGTTACGAGGGGCTGTTGGCCGCGCAGCAATGCCTGCCCACCAACGAAGTGCGCGATAAATTTGCCTCCAATTACATCGTGCTTGGCACGATTTGGGAGGCGCTCTCGCCCGACCCGTGCCTCAGCCCCTACGAAAAGGATTACCGCTGGCTGACGCAGGTGTATGAATCCGTCAAACCGCCGAGCGGCAACGGCAAGCTGCTCTGGCACGCGCTCGGCGCGAAGACGGTGGAGTTGATCAACCAGAACGTCCACCTGGAATCCGTGCGGGACGATGTCGAGACGCTGGTGCTCGATGCGCAGGTGTTGGAGGATATTTTGAAGGATGCCGACCCGGCCAAGCGCGGACGGGAAATTGAAATCCGGCTCATCGCCCGACTGCGCAAACATTTCGGCAATCCCAAGTTCACCGCGCTGGGCGAGCGGCTGGAAAAAATCAAGGAGCGCCACGAGCAGGGCTTCATCAACAGTCTGCAATTCCTGAAAGAAATCCTCGAACTAGCCAAGGAAGTGTTGGAGGCGGAGAAAGAATCCGACCCGCAAGAGGAGCGCGACCGCGCCAAGGAAGCGCTCACGGATTTGTTCAAGGATGCCAAAACCAAGAACACGCACATCATCGTCGAGCGCATCGTCACGGATATTGACGACATCGTGAAGAAGGTCCGTTTCCCCGACTGGCAGCGCACCAACGCCGGCGAACGGCTCGTGCAAAAGGAACTCCGCCGCACGCTGCTGAAATATCAGCTCCACACCGACCAGGAATTATTCGACAAAGCCTACGGCTACATCCGGCAGTATTATTGAGAGATTCAGCTTCGGAACAGCCTTCGGCATCAGCCGCCAATAGGGATCAGCGCAGGGTAGAACTTTTCTTCCGATGGGGGAACACCGATAGACCGCTGATGGCCACCGGAGCGCTGCCCTCGATCAACAGGAAAACTGCGACAGATGGCTCACGGAAAAGCGCCAATGCCGCATAGGCAGAGGGGAAAAGAGCGAGGCTTCGCCGGCAGGCTTCCATCAAAGGTTTATGCCGGATCAGCGCACGGCGACGGAATGATTCACGGGTTTGGCCACATACCTTTGAAAAGCCGGTTCGAAGGCCTTGGCGATGGGCGCGGGGTGCATCAGGTTTAGGCTCATCAGAAGCAAAAAAGGGTTGATGCCATCGAGGGCGCGGGGCAGGATGCGGCGCACTAAAACTCATTCCCCGGACCGGCCACGGTTGTGGAGCGGTGGGATGTCGGTGCAAAGACACAACGCAAACTAGTCGAAAGAATCAATTATGCGGAATCTGACCCTCAGCCTGTTAGTTGTTGGTTTTGTTGCAGGACGATCACCAGTTCAGAGCGCGCCCGTTGGCGATGTGGATCGCGGCAAGCTTTTCTTTCAGCAAAGTTGCGCCATTTGTCACTCCGACAGCTTGGGCCCGGATAACCTGGTCATCCTCAAACAAGGGCCGAGTTTGGTTGGAGTGGTCGGTCGCAAGGCGGGCTCCACGCCGGAGTTCAATTACACCAAAACCCTGCGCGAATCGGGGTTCGTTTGGGATGCGGCGACTTTGGATCGATTTCTCGTCAGCCCGATGACGGTTCTGCCAGGCACGTCGATGCCGATACCGGTTCCGGATGACACCAACCGGGCCGATGTGATCGCTTACCTTTCCAGTCTGAAGCTTCCCGAGGGCGTGACTCTGAAATATCAGACCATCACGACGCCCGCGGGTGGGGGGACGGATCCGAACGACTGGCAGCGTCAGGCCCCGGGAATGAAACATCATTTGACCGTGGCTGCTTTGCCAAAGCCCTTTGCGACCAAGTCCGCGGGGAACGGTCCGAAAAAAGTGCCGCAGCCCACCAATGCGGTGCTCTCGGTGCCGCCAGGTTTTACGGTGAAGAAATTTGCCGAAGGTTTAACCAACCCGCGTCTCATGCGGGTGGCGCCCAACGGCGATATTTTCATCGCGGAGACGGGCTCCAAGCGCATTCGCGTCCTGCGCGCCGCGGATGGCGCGGAAGCCCCTTCGGAAAATGAAATCTTCGCCGCTGGCCTGGATCTGCCCTTTGGCATCGCTTTTTATCCGCCCGGCCCTGATCCGCAATGGATTTACGTGGCCAACAACAATTCCGTGGTTCGGTTCGCTTATCACAACGGAGATTTGAAAGCGACGGGCGCACCCGAAGTCATCGTGCCCAAGCTGTCGGACACGACCGGCTCGCACACCACGCGGAATGTCGTTTTTTCCCGAGACGGTCGGCGCATGTATATTTCGGTCGGCTCGGGCTCGAACGTCGCCAATGACCTCGGCAAAAAAACTCCCGAGGAGATCCGGGCCTGGGAGGCGGAACATGGCTTCGGAGCCGCTTGGGGCAACGAGACCCGCAGGGCCAACATTCTCGTGACCGATCCGGCAGGGCGCGAACCTCTGCGACCCTTTGCCACCGGCATTCGCAACGGCGTGGGCCTCGCAATCCATCCGGAGACCGGAGACTTGTGGGTCTCCACCAATGAACGCGATGGATTGGGGGACAACCTGGTGCCGGATTATGTTACTCGCGTCAAGGAAGGCGGATTTTATGGCTGGCCCTGGTATTATATGGGTGATCACGAAGATCCCCGCCTGGCGGGCCATCGACCTGACCTCGCGGGCAAAGCCATCGTGCCTGACATTTTGGTGCAGGCGCATTCGGCCTCATTGACGATGACCTTTTACACAGCCACGAATGGAGTTGCCGCTTTTCCTGCCGAATATCGAGGGAACGCGTTTGTGGCCCTGCACGGTTCCTGGAATCGCACCACGCGCACCGGTTACAAGATCGCACGTATGATCATCAAGCACGGTGTTCCCACCGGCGAATACGAAGACTTCCTGACTGGCTTTGTGCTGAACGATCAACAGGTGTGGGGCCGGCCCGTGGGGGTGGCGGTGGCGAATGACGGAGCGCTGCTGGTGACCGAAGATGGCAACGGCACCGTCTGGCGAATCGCCTACAGCGGTCATTAATCTGAAACGGCGCGGCCAGGATGGACGCAACCGGACACACGCACCGGAATCAGCAGAACGTTTCAACAACCAGACGCTGATTTTCTCCCTCTCTTCCAGGCGAAGCTGGAGGAGAGGGCTCCGAACGCACGAGGAACGATTCCAACTGCATCGTTCCGGTTTAGCTCATAGAGGGGATTGAAAATCGTGCGGCTGCCAAGTTGCGCCACTCAGGACGGCGGTTCTGATTTCTGGGTTTGCCCGCGATTTCACTTTTCAATCCTGTTTCACTCCCAACGACCCGCAAGCCGACTCGCACAGGCCGATGAAGGTTTCCTCGGCGAGACTCAGGCGGCGGCCTTTCCAGTGAATGATGCCCCAACGGCGCTCAAGCTTGCGGCGTCCGAGTGGCAGGGCGATCAGCGAGCCGTCTTCCAGTTCCTTGCGCGCGATCCAGGGTGCCACGATGCTGACGCCGATGCCCAGTTTCACCAGTTCCTTGGTCGCTTCCATGCTGCCCAGTTCAATGACCGTGTTGAGCGTCATCTGTTCGCCGTGGAAATATTTTTCCACCAATCGGAAGGTCACGCTGTTCTTGCTGTAGAGAATGTAGCTTTGCCGCGGAATTTCTGATCGCTCCACTTTGCGGGTCTTCGCCCAGGGATGCAGCGCACCGACGATGAAGTGCAATTCATCGGTGAACAATGGATGAAATTCAAGCTGCGGTTCATTGGCCGGTTCCAGGGACAACGCCAGGTCGATGCGCTGACGCAGCAACGAATTCACAATCGCCGGTGTGTCGCCGGGTTCGATGCTGATGACGTGCTCGGGGAAACTCTCTTTGAACTCGCGCATCACCGGCGGGATGATGTGCTGGCAGGCGGTTGTGCTGGCACCGAGCCGCAGGCGGCCGCGTCCCCACTTGCCCAGATGCGCCAGCGATTCGCGGGCGCTTTCCATCTCCTGCAAGATTTTCGTCGCATGATGCAGCAACTGCTCGCCGGCCTGCGTGAGCACGACCTTTTTGCCCAGCCTGTCCAAAAGCCTACAGCCGATATCGCGCTCCAGAGCCTTCATGGCGTGGCTGACGCCGGATTGGGTCACGTGAACTTCGCGGGCTGTTTGTGTGAAACTGCCGGTGCGCGCCAGCACGCAAAACATCCGCACCTGCCGACTGTCTAGGGGACTGTTCATTTAATGAATGCAACTCATGGTTTTAATGGCGATTCCTCAAAGCAATCATCACGCCACCAAAACCATGTGGCACAGGCATCGCTTAGTGAGATGCCAGCAGCGCAACGTGAATCATAAAACGCCAATCCAAAATTTCGGGACCTCGCGCTCCGTCGTGCGGGTCGGCTTCGTGCCGCTCGCCGACTGCGCGCCGATCGTGATGGCGCAGGAGCTGGGGCTGTTTCACAAGTACGGCGTTCGCGTGACGCTCCATCGGGAGCTGGGCTGGGCCACCATTCGCGACAAGATCATTCACGGCGAACTCGACGCCGCCCATGCGCTGGCGGCGATGCCGGTGGCGGCAACGCTCGGATTGGGTTCCATCGAATGCGACTGCGTCACGGCGCTGGTTTTGAATCTCAACGGCAACGCCATCACGCTGTCGAACGAACTGCATCGGAGCGGCGTGCGCGATGGCGCGGGCCTGCGCGAGCAGATCGTGGGGCTGCGGCATGGCAAAACGTTCACCTTCGGAATCGTTTCCCAGTTCTCGTCTCACAGTTACCTGTTGCGGAAATGGCTGGCGGCGGCAGGCATCAAGCCCGACCGCGATGTTCGCATCGTGGTGGTGCCGCCGCCGCAAATGGTGGCGAATCTCAAGGCCGGTCATCTCGATGGCTTTTGCGTCGGTGAACCGTGGAATTCGGTCGCGGTGCAATCCGGCGTGGGTTGGTGTGTGGCCACCAGCGTTGATCTGCATCCCGGCCATCCGGAGAAAGTGTTGATGGTGCGCCGCAACTTTGCTGAACAAAAGAGCGCGGAACATCTCGCGCTCGTCGCGGCATTGATGGAGGCGTGCGCATATTGTGACGATGCGCGGAACCGCGATCAGCTGATCTCGGTGCTGGCGCGCCCGGAATATGTCAACGCGCCGCCCGCCGCCTTGCGTTGCGGTTTCGAAGGTCCGTTTGATTTCGGGCACGGTGATGTGCGTCCAGTGCCGGACTTCACGGTCTTTCACCGAAACCACGCCAACGAACCTTCCGGCGACAAAGCCGCGTGGGTGTTCGAGCGCATTCGTTCCAGCGGTTTGTGCGAAAATCCCGCCGCGATGGATTTCGCCCTCGGCCGCGCTGTTTTCCGCGGTGACCTCTATGAACAGGCGCTCCGCATCCGATCCCGATCAAACACCTATGAACACGAAATCCAACTTACTCATTAAGCATCTTCGCACCGTCACGCAAACCGCCCTGCTGCTGGCTGGGTTGTTTTCCGGTGCCGGATCGGCAGTGATTGCCGCACCCGTTGCCAAGCTCGAAAAGACTGATCTGAAATTCGGTTTCATCAAGCTCACCGATTGCGTGCCGATCATCATTGCCAAGGAGATGAACTATTTCGAGGACGAGGGCCTTTACGTGACCGTGGAGGCGCAGTCGAACTGGAAGATTCTTTTGGATCGCGTCATCACCGGCGAACTCGACGGCGCGCACATGCTGGCCGGACAGCCGATTGCCGCGACCATCGGGTTTGGAACGAAGGCGCACATTGTCACGGCATTCAGCATGGACTTAAACGGCAACGGCATCACGCTCGCCAATTCCGTCTGGGAACAGATGAAGGAGATGAATCCCGCGTTGCAGAAGGATCCGATTGAACGCCCGCTCAAAGCGGATCTGCTCAAACCGGTCGTGATGAAAATGAAATCGGCCGGCACGCCGATGAAGATGGGAATGGTCTTCCCGGTTTCCACGCATAACTACGAACTGCGTTACTGGCTCGCCGCCGGCGGCATTTGCCCGGGCTATTACACCGCGACCGACACCACCGGAACCAAGGATGCCGACATTTTGATTTCCGTCACACCGCCGCCGCAGATGCCGGCCACGCTCGCGCAGGGCACGATTCAAGGCTATTGCGTCGGCGAACCCTGGAATCAGCAGGCCGTGATTCGAGGCATCGGTGTTGCCGCAATCACGGATTTCGAGATCTGGAAAAATAATCCCGAGAAAGTGTTTGGCGTCACTGCCGACTGGGCGGCGAAAAATCCGAACACGCACATCGCCGTGGTCAAGGCTTTGATCCGCGCAGCCAAATGGCTCGACGCATCGCCGGAGAACCGGGTGAAAGCCTGCGAGATTCTTTCCAAGCCCGAATACGTCGGCGCCGACAAGCAGATCATTGCCAATAGCATGACCGGCACCTGGGAATATTACAAAGGTGACAAGCGTCCGTTGCCGGACTTCAACGTCTTCTTCCGCTACTACGCGACTTATCCGTATTACAGCGATGCCGTCTGGTATCTCACACAGATGCGCCGCTGGGGTCAGATCGGCGATGTAAAAGCGGACGAGTGGTTCGCCAAGACGGCAGCCGACGTTTACAAGCCGGAGATTTACATGAAGGCCGCGCAGGCGCTGATCGCCGAGGGCAAGCTCAAGAAGGATGAAGTGCCGGAAACCGACGGTTACCGTCCGCCCACGGCTGAGTTCATTGATGGCATCGAATACGACGGCCACCAGCCGAACGCTTACCTGAAGAAATTCTCCATCGGCCTCAAGGACTGACGAGAAATCTATGATTCACGATTTGCGATTCAGGATTGAAAAAACCGAGCCGTACGCTGGTTCGACGCGTTGGCATTGCAACCTTTCTGTTCGCATCTTTATCCCATGACGACATTGATTAAAACCTGCGAGAACGTCGGCTTGAACTGGGCCGTGCCGTTCCTGCGACTGGCCCGGCGCGAAAATCCCAATGAGCAATTCCGGCAGATTCTGCTGAACATCGGCGTGCCAATGCTGGCCGTGCTGATATTTCTCAGTGGATGGTCGTGGGTTGCCGCGAACGTGAAAGTCAGCTTCGGTTCCCTGCCGGGACCGGTGGCGGTTTGGACGGAAGCAAAAAATCTTTGGGCCAATCATATTGCCGAACGATCCAAAGAAACGGAGTTCTACAAACGCCAGGCGGAACGTAAGAAAACCTTCCTCGCGGAAAATCCGACCGGCGAATGGAAGGAACGCACGTACGCCGGTCAGCCGACCTACATCGATCAGATTTTCACCAGTTTGAAAACCGTGTTCACCGGCTTCGTGATCGCGGCGCTGATTGCGGTGCCGCTGGGAATCGTCTGCGGGTTAAGCAAAGTCTGCAACACGGCCATGAACCCTTTCATTCAGGTGTTCAAGCCGGTGTCGCCGCTGGCGTGGCTGCCGATCGTGATGATCATGGTCGGCGCGCTCTACAATCCCAAGGAACCGCTGTTTGAGAAGTCGTTCATCAGTTCCGCCTTCACCGTGGCGCTTTGTTCGCTCTGGCCGGCGCTCATCAACACCTCGCTGGGCGTGGCCACGATCGACAACGATTATCTCAATGTGGCCCGCGTGCTGAAACTCGGCTGGTGGAAAAAAGTTCGCAAGATTGTGATTCCATCCGCGCTGCCGCTGATCTTCACCGGATTGCGCCTTTCGCTGGGAGTTGGCTGGATGGTTTTGATTGCCGCGGAGATGCTCGCGCAGAATCCCGGGCTGGGGAAATTCGTCTGGGACATGTTCCAGAACGGCAGCAGCCAGACCCTGGCGCAGATCATGGTCGCGGTGTTCACCATTGGATTTATCGGATTTTTACTCGACCGCACGATGATGGTGTTCCAACGCGCCGTCAGCTTTGATGCGGCCGGAATACGGTGAGACTTATGATTTGTAAATCCTAACACCCCAATTCAAGTGGCTTTTCTCGAACTTCAAAATGTTTCCAAAGGGTACGGCTTAGGCGCCAAACGCGCCGAGGTCTTGCGCGACATTAATCTGAGTATCAGCGAGGGCGAGTTTGTCGCGATCGTGGGCTACTCGGGCGCGGGTAAAACCACCCTCATGTCGCTCATCGCGGGATTGAGTCAGCCTGACGAAGGCCAGGTGACGTTGCGGGGAGAACCCGTGCTGGAACCCAGTCCGGACCGCGCCATTGTTTTCCAGAATTACTCGCTGCTGCCATGGCTAAGTGTGTTCGAGAATATCGCGCTCGCAGTCGATGAAGTCTTCCACACGTGGCCGACAGAGAAACGGCGCGAGCACGTGGAGAAATACATCGCCATGGTGAATCTCACGCCCGCGCGCGACAAGAAGCCTCGCGAACTTTCCGGCGGCATGCGGCAGCGCGTCAGCGTCGCCCGCGCCCTGGCGATGGACCCGAGAATTCTCCTGCTGGATGAACCGCTCAGCGCGCTTGATGCGTTGACGCGCGCGGTGTTGCAGGATGAAATCGCCCGAATCTGGTCCGAAGCCCGCAAAACCGTCGTCCTGATCACCAACGATGTAGACGAAGGCATTTTGCTCGCGGATCGCATCATCCCGCTGAGCGCCGGGCCGGGCGCGACGCTGGGGCCGTCGGTGAACGTCGATATCGAACGCCCGCGCGATCGCAAGGCGCTCAATCATGATCCGCGGTTCAAGGCGATTCGACGCGACGTGATCGGTTATCTGCTCGGTTCCGGCGGCAAGCCCAAGGCATCCGTCGCTCGGCGTTTGACACTGCCGGACATCGAACCGGAGGACCTGAGCGTGCGACGTCCGTTGATTGGGCGGAGCCGTCCGCGCCGGGCGAGTGAAGAAAAACGTGAAACGGTGGAGGTGATATGAGCGATTACGTGGAACTTTCGAATCTGACCAAAAGCTTTGCCACGCCGAAAGGTCCGGCGGTGATTGTGCGGGATTTCAATCTGCGCATCAGGAAAGGGGAGTTTGTGACGCTCATCGGCCATTCCGGTTGTGGCAAGAGCACCGTGCTCTCCATGCTCGCGGGGTTGAGCGAGATCAGTGGCGGCGGAATCATTCTGGCCGGCAAGGAACTCAATGGGCCGGGGCCGGATCGGGGGATTGTCTTTCAATCGCCCTGTCTGCTGCCGTGGCTGACGGCGTTTGAAAATGTGATGCTGGGAGTGGACCAGGTTTTTTACACCGCCAGCAAGGCCGAGCGTCGCGAAATTGCGGAGTATTATCTGACCGTCGTCGGTCTGGGCGAATCGATGCATCGCCGTTCGGTCGAACTCAGCCAGGGCATGCGCCAGCGCGTTGGCATTGCCCGCGCGTTCGCTCTCAAACCCAAGATGCTGCTGCTCGATGAACCCTTCGGAATGCTGGACGCGCTCACGCGAATCGAGCTGCAACAGGTCTTGCTCGAAGTCTGGAGCCGGACGCAGCTCACCGCGCTGATGGTTACGCACGATGTCGATGAAGCCATCTTTCTCTCCGATCGCGTGGTCATGATGACCAACGGCCCGGCTGCGGGAGTGGGGGACATTCTGGAAGTAAAATTTCCGCGTCCGCGCAACCGCACGGCGCTGCTGGAGGATGCGGGATATTATCGGCATCGGGAACACCTGATCACGTTCCTGGAAGAGCGGGCGCATCAAAAATTGAAAATGTCCCGCGCCGCCTGAAGTGATGAAGCCTGGTGATTCGTTGATTCCGATCAAAGAACCTGTTTTGAATTCTTCTAAACTCAAGCGCAATGGAACCCGTAAATGACAGGCCGGGTTGGGTTCTCCAGATTTCGCACGCGATCACGTGCTGTTCGGGAACTAACGGTTTGACTGCCGATTTAGCCCGCCCGTCGTTGAGCTGGAACGCATGGAGCGCGGAGCATCGCTCGGCGCGGGCGAAATTTCGCGCGAACGGTTCCTGGAGAGCCTCGCGCGGAGTGGCAAAAATCGCTTTCGTTTGAATCCACTACTCATGAAAAAAACCACCCATAACACCTACAAGAACTGCACCAAAATCCTGACGGGCAGCGCGATGGTTCTCGCCATCTCGGCGTCCGTCTTTGCCCAGGAAAAACCGTTCAGCCAACCCGGCACGGGTCAGCCGCCGGCGCCCCCCGCTCCCGCGAAAAAAGTGGCGGCACCGGCGACGCCCGCAGCTACGACAGCCGCCAAGGCCGCCCCGGAACCCAATGCGGTGGACCGATTTTTCAACGGCAAAATCCCGGAGGCCTTTGCCAAGGGAAAATTCAACCTGAACGCCCGGTTGCGTTACGAATATGCGGATCAGGATGGCGTGGCCGCAATCACCGACCCCTCGCATGCCCCGACCATTCGCACCCGCTTCGGATTCACCACCGCGCCGGTGTATGGATTTCAAGGCATGATCGAAGGCGAAGACATTCGTGTGCTGGGGCCGGAAGGCAATTACAACGCCGCGGGTTCAAACAACAAAAACTACAAGCCCGTCGTTGCCGATCCGCCCACGACGGAATTGAACCAGGCCTGGCTCAGTTATTCCTACACGAATCTGCTCACGATCAAAGGCGGACGCGAACGGCTTGCCTTCGACAATCATCGCTTCATCGGTGACGTGGGCTGGCGTCAGAACATGCAGACCTTTGATGCGGCGGGAATCGAACTCAAACCGATTAACGGGCTGAGCCTGAACTACGATTACGTCTGGGATGTGCGCCGCGTCTTTGGAGATGTTTCGGGTTTGCCCGCCGCCAGTCCGAACCACGACTTCCAATCCAGCTCGCATCTGATCAATGTTGCATACGCGCCGTGCGAATATGTCCGCGCCGTTGGCTACGCTTATCTGCTGGATCTCGACCTGCAAAACGGCACTGCGACCGCGAACAATTCCTCCTGTGCGACCTATGGCGGATACCTGGCTGGAAGCGCGCCCGTCACCGAAAAGCTCTCGCTTGCTTACCGCGGCGAATTTGCCTGGCAAACCGAGTACGCGGACAGCACGCTCGATTACGACGCGAAGTATTACAACCTGGAGCTGTCGGGAAACATTCAGCCGTTCGCATTTGGCGCGGGCTATGAAGTGCTCGGCAGCGGCTCCAACGGCGGCGTCGGCGGTGGGCGGACGGCGTTTCGAACGCCCCTGGCCACGCTTCACGCTTTCAACGGCTGGGCCGATGTGTTCCTGAATACGCCGAACAATGGCTTGCGGGATTTGTACGCGTTCGCCCAGGTGACCTTGCCGTACCAGATGCCGCTGCGCTTTGTTTATCACAAGTTCGAATCGGACTCCGGCAGTGGCGATTATGGCAATGAATTCGATGCCGTGCTTTCGAAAAAATTTGGCAAGAATTGGACTGCGCTGGTGAAGTATGCGTACTACGCGGGTGAAGATGCGGCGGTTCCGGCGCTGACCGTGTCGAACGTGGATGTGCAGAAGTTTTGGGCACAGGTCGAGTTCAACTTCTGACCCCACAATGTGCCATTCACTAGCAACTTGCTGCGGCTGGCCTCGGTGACACCACCGCGGTCCCGTGATGACGCCTGACATTTACTTTCGACGCGTCTGAGGACATGGCATCTTTGAAGTATGCGTATTCGTCATTTGTATATTTCGCCGGGCCACAATTATTTTGGCCACCACGGCCGCGCGCCGGGCGAGCATCTCATGGTCGAATGTGACGAGGTCGAGTGCGTTGCGGGGCGCGGCATCGTGGGCGATCGGTTTTTCGACTACAAAGCCAATTACGGCGGGCAGATCACTTTGTTTGCCGAAGAGGTTTACACCGAGCTTTGCGAAAAACTCGGCGTGACGGATAAAACCACTTCCGTGTTCCGACGAAATGTCATCGTCGAGGGCGCCGATCTGGGTTCGCTCGTCGGCGTGGAATTCGAACTGAACGGCGTGCGCCTTCGCGGCAATTCCGAGTGTTCGCCCTGCTACTGGATGGATCGCGCCTTTGCGCCCGGAGCGGAAGCATTGCTGAAAGGGCGGGGCGGATTGCGAGCGACCATTCTGAGCAGCGGCAAGCTGCGCAAGGATTTGGCATGACGCTTACGGCGGTGCTCTTTGCCGGCGGCTTGTCCACTCGCATGGGACTGGACAAGGCGTTGTTGCAATTCCAAGGGCAACCGCTGTGGCTGCGACAAGTGCAGCTGTTGAGTCAGATGCAGCCGCAAGCGCTCTGGATTTCCGCGCGCTCACGCCCCGCCTGGTGTCCGGAAAGCATCGAAGTCGTCTGCGACGTCGAACCTTCCCGCGGTCCGCTCAGCGGCCTGGCAGAAACATTAGGACGATTGCAGACCTCGCATCTGCTCGCGCTTGCGGTCGATCTGCCGCAGATGACCATTCAACCGCTGTTAAAGTTGCGTGATTTGATCGCGCCGGGTTGCGGAGCCGTTCCCTTTGCGGACGGCCATTTTGAACCGCTCGCGGCGATTTATCCGGTTGAGGCAGCATCCGTGGCGGCGCGGGCTTTGGAACGCGGCGAACTCTCCCTTCAAGCTTTTGTCCGACAACTCCAGCGCGAGCAGCGCGTTCAGGCATATCCGTTAAGTGCGGACGAGCTGAAATGCTTTGCGAACGCGAATACGCCTGCCGATCTGGAACGCTGCCTTCAAGCTCCCGCCGAAAGCTGATTCAGTTCCCGAGTCTTGGGTTGATCAGGGTGCGCAAATCGAAACAGCCGGACGCCTTCGAGTCCGCACATCACTCCGTTTTCTCCAAACACTTCCCATCGCGCTCTGCTTTCGCGTTAGGACTGTTCCGTCGAGGCTTCGCTTCATCCAAGAGTTCAATTCATAGGTGATATGAAAACTATGAAGGCGGCTCACACCTCGTGGTGGCATAGCAACAGCTTGGAAGGTCCCAGATGAAGTTGAAATGAACTTGATTCCGTTTATCCCTGAAACTGCTCCGTTCAATGCCGAGCAACGGCTTTGGCTCAACGGCTATCTGGCCGGCTACTTCGCGCGAGCCGCGCAGCAGCCTGCGATCAATCTGGGCGATGCGGCGCCAGTCAAACCGACAGTGCCGCTGCTGATTCTTTTTGGCAGTCAGACAGGAACCGCCGAAGGGCTGGCCAAGCGTCTGGCCAAGGAAGCGACCTTGCGCGGTTTTGCGCCGCGCGTGCTGGCCTTGAACGACTGCGAACCAACTGCGATGGCCGAGACGGAACGCGCCGTGATTCTTTCGAGCACTTGGGGCGATGGCGAGCCGCCGGACAACGCCCTCAATTTCTGGAACTGGTTGAGCGCTGAAACCGCGCCGCGCCTGGAAAAACTTCAGTTCGCCGTGCTGGGTTTGGGCGACAAGAATTACTCGGATTTTTGCGGCGCTTCCAAGAAGTTCGACGCGCGACTGGAAACCTTGGGCGCGAAGCGCCTGGTTCCGCGCGGTGAATGTGACGTGGAATACGAAGCGCCAGCGCAGAGCTGGATCGAAAATCTCTGGCAGAATCTCAAGGCGGATGAAGTGACCGCGGCCCCGATCAAGGAGAGTGACGCGGCGGCTGTTGCCAATGGCCACTCGACTCACTCGAAAGCCGGCTTCGGAAAGCACAATCCGTTTCCCGCGCGTCTGCTTCGAAACGTTTGCTTGAACAAAGCCGGCTCGAGCAAGGAAGTGCGTCATTACGAGATCAGCCTGGACGGCAGCGGCTTGAGTTACGAAGCCGGCGATGCGCTGGGCGTAATGCCGGTGAATTGTCCGGAAATGGTGGACGAGGTTCTGGCCGCATTGCGGGCTAAAGCCGATGAAACCGTCAAAATCGGCGAGAACGAAATGCCGCTGCGCGAAGCGCTCACCCGCCATCTCGATATCACGAAGCCTTCGCAGGAATTCTTCGCCACGGTCGCCAACGCCGCGCCAGCCAGCGAACTGGCGGCATTGCTGACGCTGGAAAAGCGCGACCAGATGAAACAATGGCTTTATGGCGGCGGCGTGATTGACCTCTTGCTGCTGCTCAATGAGCCGATGCCCGCCGTTGATTTTGTGAAGTTGTTGAAACGGCTGGCGCCGCGGCTTTACAGCATTTCCTCCAGCCCGAAAGCGCATCCCGGTGAAGTGCATCTGACCGTGAGTTCGGTTCGCTATGAAACGCACGGGCGCCGGCGCAAAGGCGTGGCTTCGACGTTCCTCGCCGATCGCGTGGGCGATGCGGATTGCGTGAAGGTGTATGTGCAGCCGTCCCACGGTTTCAAGCCGCCTGCCAATGGTGACTTGCCGATGATCATGGTCGGCCCCGGCACTGGCATTGCGCCGTTTCGCGCATTTCTCCAAGAGCGTCGAGCGACGGCAGCCAAAGGCCGGAACTGGCTTTTCTTCGGCGACCAGAAACGTCAGAGCGATTTTCTTTACGAACACGAGTTGGACGCGTGGCAGAGCGATGGGCATCTCACGCGCCTGGATCTCGCTTTCTCCCGCGATCAGGCCGAGAAGATTTATGTGCAGGATCGGATGTTGGAAAATGCCACCGAGCTTTGGACGTGGCTGGACGCGGGCGCGCATTTTTATGTGTGCGGTGACGCCTCGCGCATGGCCAAAGATGTCGATGCCGCCTTGCACCGGATTGTCGAGAAGGCAGGCGGGAAGACCGCGGACAATGCCAAGGCGTATGTGGCGAAAATGAAAAATGAGAAACGCTATCAACGGGACGTGTATTGAAATGAGCAACACCACCTTTCCCATTGAACAGGTCAACGGCGCGCCGCTCACGGAAGAGCAACGCCAATATCTCACCGGCTATTTCGCCGGGATTCAGGCCCGCGGGTTTTCATTCAACCATGCCGAATCGACGGCGCCCAAGCCTTCGCTCGACGAGCTTATTTTTGAAGAGCGCGTGAAGCGTGAGCTGCATCCGCTCGATGCCTATTCACAAATCGCGGACAATGCGTTGATCAACAAAGCGCCGGACAAGGAAGAGATTTTCCGTTTCAAATGGAACGGGCTTTTCTTCCTCACCCCGAACAAGGAAGCGTTCATGTCACGGCTGCGAATTCCGGGCGGCCTGCTCAAGACGTATCAACTGCGCGAGCTGGCCGGCGTCGCCAAGGAGTTGACGAGCGGTTATGTCCAGATCACGACCCGGGCGAATCTGCAAATGCGCCTGATCGCGCCCAAGGATTGCCCGGAGTTTCTGCGACGCATTCAAAGTGTCGGTCTGCACACGCGCGGTTCCGGCGCGGACAACATCCGCAACCTGACCGCGAATCCCACTTCGGGAATTGATCCGGTGGAATTGATCGACGTCATGCCGCTTTGCCAGGAACTTGGCCAGAGCATTATCAACGATCGTTCGTTTTACGACCTGCCCCGCAAGTTCAACATTGCCTACGACGGCGGCGGCTTGATCGGCACCGTGGAAGACACGAACGACATCGGCGCCAAAGCCGTGCGAGTCGGCGGTGAGGTCTTCTTCCGAATCGCGCTGGGTGGCGCCACCGGACACAAAGCCTTCGCGCGCGATGCGGGCATCCAGGTCAAGCCGGCGGAGTTGAACAAGGTGATCCTTGCGATGGTGCGGGTTTATATCGCCAACGGAAATCGTGGCGACCGCAAGAAGGCGCGGCTCAAGCATCTTTTAGAGAAGTGGACCGTGGAGCAATATCTCGCCGAAACCGAAAAGCTGCTCGATTTTCCCCTTCAGCGCGTGCCGCTGGATCCCGCGACGTTGGAGTTCGCGAGCCAAAAGCTGCCGCATTCGCATGTCGGAGTTTTTCCGCAAAAGCAGATCGGTTTGAACTACGTCGGCGTCGCCATGCCGGTGGGCCAGATCACGCCGAAACAGATGTTGCGCCTGGCGGAGATCGCCGATCTTTACGGCTCGGGCGAGGTGCGGCTCACCGTCTGGCAGAATCTGATCATCCCGAATGTGCCCGACGCCTTTGTCACAACCGTCGAGAAAGCCTTGCGCAAGCTTGGATTCGACACGAGGCAATCGCACATTGCGAGCGGCGTCATCGCCTGCACCGGGAACAGCTATTGTAAATTCGCGCAGGCGAACACCAAAGGCCATGCGACCGATCTGATCAAGTGGCTGGAAAAGCGGGTTCAACTCGACCAGCCGATCAACATTCATCTGACCGGGTGCCCGAACTCCTGCGCGCAGCATTACATGGGCGACATCGGATTGCTGGGGACGAAGGTGAAAGGTGAAGACGGCTACCACATTTTTGTTGGCGGCGGTTTCGGCGCGAACCTCGCCGTCGGACGCCAGTTGTTCGCCGGAGTCACTGCGGAATCGTTGAACGAGACGCTGGAACAAATCCTGAAGAACTATCTCAAGCATCGTCAGCCGGGTGAAACATTCCGGCAATTTACCGGTCGCCACGACTTGAACGCCCTGCAAATGGTCTTCTCAAATCCGGCATGATCGGCGCGCACGATCATCGGACGCTGATTGACGAGTTGCTCGCGGAGCAGCAGCGCCTGACGGCCGTGGATCGGTTTTCCCAGCGTCATGAACGCAACGCGATTCCAGCGCAGGCGAAGTATTATCGCGATCTGATTCCGCTGACCAAACCGCAGGCCGGGCAGCAATACGCGTTTCAGGTCGATCTCGACAAATGCTCCGGCTGCAAAGCGTGCGTCAGCGCGTGCCACAGCCTCAATGGTCTGGATGAAGGCGAGTCCTGGCGCGATACCGGGCTTCTGTTCAGCGACGATTGGCGCCAGCCGTTTCAACAGACCATCACCACCGCCTGTCACCATTGCGCGGAACCGGGTTGCGCGGACGGCTGTCCGGTGCTTGCCTACGAAAAAGATCCGGTCACGGGAATCGTCCGGCACCTGGATGACCAATGCATCGGCTGCCAGTATTGCGTGATGAAATGTCCGTACGACGTGCCGAAATATTCGTCCCGGCGCGGCATCGTTCGGAAGTGCGACATGTGTGCGAACCGACTGGCGGTAGGCGAAGCGCCGGCGTGCGTGCAGGCCTGTCCACAGGAAGCGATCCGCATCACAACGGTGGACCGCGAGGCGATCCTTCGCGACGCGGCGCCCAGCGACTTGCTGCCAGCGGCTCCCGATTCCAGCTACACCAAGCCGGCCACGCGCTATCTCTCGGCGAAGCTGTTGCCGAAAAATCTTTTGCCCGGCGATCATGCGCGCGTGCGTCCGGAACCGGCGCATCTGCCGCTCGTGTTCATGCTCGTGTTGACTCAGCTGGCCGTCGGGACGAGCGTGGTTTC
>JBQCEJ010000501.1:0-8466 GCA_051960355.1 Verrucomicrobiota bacterium
AAACAGCGCAGGCCGATTCATTCGAGTGGCTGAAAATGAATGAAGGACGGAAGTTCGACTTGATCATCCTCGACCCGCCGTCGTTCGCAAAACGGGAAACGGAGCGCGCCGGAGCAATTCGCGCCTACGAACGATTGAGCAGCCTGGGACTGGCGCATCTGAAACCGGGCGGGATTCTGCTGTCGTGTTCCTGCTCGGCGCACGTTTCGGCCGAGGAATTTTTCGGAGCGGTCCGGCTGGCCGCTACGAAATCAGGCCGAACATTTCAGGAACTGGAAACCACCCGGCACGCGCCGGATCATCACGCAACCTTCAAAGAAGCTGAGTATTTGAAGGCAATCTATCTGCGGTTCTAAACAAGGCGCGCTAGAACAAGCTGTTCACCGCGATGCCGAGGACGCTCAGCGGGCCCTGGTCTTCCAGGCCTTCCGTCGCTTTGTCGAGCTTCTGCAGCGTCAACTTGGCGTTCCGGTAAAACTCCTGATCGTTCACAAGTTTGCCGACCGAACCCTGGCCTTGATTGATCTTCTGAAGAATCTCTTTCAGGTTCGTCATGGAGTCGGTCGTTTCGTTGTACAGCTTATCGTCATGCAGCAACTTGCCCATCGTTCCCTGTCCGGCATTGATCTGAGCCACGACCTTGCGCGCGTCGGTCAGCGCCAGCTTGATGTCATCCGTGGCCGACTGAAGATTGGTCACCGTGGTGATGGCGGCGTTGTAGAGCGATTGGTCGTAGATCAATTTTCCGACGGTCCCCTGCCCGTGTGAAATCTGGGAGGAGATCGACTGGAGATTCGCGATCGTGGCCGTGAGCGGCTCGCGGTTAGCCTTCAGGAAATCGGTGAAGGGCCCCAGCAGATTGTCAATCTTGTCGCCCGTGAAACTCTTGGTCAGGTTTTCAACACCGGTTGCCACATGATCGAGTTTGACCATGATCGTTCCCAGAGTGGGACGCTCGACGGTGGCGAGCACCGTATTATCCTCGGCCAGAGGCGCGGTGGGCGAACCAAAATTGAGCGAGATCATATTCTGCCCCATCAACCCCGAGAACTCGATGGCTGCGATGCTGTCGGTTCTAACGCCGGCGCTCTTGCGGACTTTCATGGTGACGTCGACTTTGGTTTCGGCGAGCTGGATTTTTTCAACCCGGCCCACTTCAACGCCAGCCATCTTCACGCGGTCGCCGACTTTCAATTCCTGCACATTGTTGAACATGGCGTGCCGGTGATAGCCGCGGGTGAATTTTTCCACGCCACCGATCATTTCCAGAATGAACACGGCGGCGAGCGCGGTGAGCGCCACAAAAATGCCAATGCGGGTTTCCAGGGAGTTCTTCATAAGCTGTTTTTCTCGGAACGTTTGAAATCTGCGTGTAAAAATTTTCGGATTAAAGGATCGGAATTCTGCTTCACTTCGTCAGGCGTGCCAATGGCCAGAATCCGGCCTTCGTTAATCACAGCGATACGATCGGCCACGCCGAACGCCAGCTCACGATCGTGAGAAACGATCAGCGACGTGACATGAATGCGCTGGTTGAGTTCGCGAATCTCCTCGCCAATGACCACTGCGGAAAGCGGGTCCAGCTCGCTGGTGGGTTCATCGTAGAGAATCAATTGCGGCTCGATCACCAGCGCGCGGGCAATGGCCACGCGCTTTTTCATGCCGCCGGAAAGGTCGCTCGGCATTTTGTCCTCGGTGCCTTTCAACCCGACGCTCTCCAGCTTTTCAGAAACGATGTGGCTGATTTCCTCGGGCGATTTCAGACGATGCTCAGCCAGGTAGAGCGCGACGTTTTCACCGACGGTGAGAGAATTCAGCAACGCGCCGGATTGGAACACCATCGCCATGCGGTACTTGTTCATGACTTCGGGCGATTGAATCGGTTCGCCGTTGATCAGGATTTCGCCGGCTTCAGGTTCGTCCAGGCCGATGATGTGCTTGAGCAGAACGCTTTTGCCGCTGCCGCTGGGTCCCATGATGACGAAGACTTCGCCGGGCTTGACGGTGAAATCCAGGCCTTTGAGCACTTCCTGGCCGTTGAAGCTGCGGCGCAACCCGCGCACTTCGACGCTGACTCCGCCGTGGTTGGATTCGGATGCGCTCATTTATTTCAACAGCAAGCGGGTGAGGATATAATCGAAAAGCACGATCAGAACGATGGAATTGACGACGGCTTTGGTCACCGACCGGCCAATGCCGCGAGGGCCGCCGCGCGTCACCAGACCTTGATGGCAGGAGACCACGCCGATCACCAGCGCGAAGCAGAAGCTCTTGAACACGCCGTTGACCACATCGGGAATGTCCACCACGTCGCGCAAATTCATGAAGAACGCCGGAAACGAAATGTCGATCCGGTTGTTCGCAGCGGAAACCATCGCGCCGCCCAGCCAGCCAACGAGAATCGAGAACGTGACCAGCAACGGCAGCGCGACCGCGATGGCGAACAGCCGGGGCATCACGAGGTAATGGATGGGATTGATGTTCATCGTGCGCAGGGCGTCAATTTCTTGATACACCCGCATCGACCCAATCTCCGCAGCCATGGACGAACCAATGCGGCCGGCAATGAGAATGGACATCATCACGGGCGCGAGTTCTTTGCAGATGGAAATGCCGACCAACCCGCCCACGGCGCTGGCCAAACCGCGTTCCACGAGGACGGGGCCGGTTTGCAGGGCGATGACGCCGCCGATGAAAAACGAAAGGATGCAGACCATCAGCAAGCTGGCGTTGCCAATTTCGAAGAACTGATCGAAAACCTTGTCGCGCTGCCGCCACGCCAGCGGCAAAGCCATCAGCGTGCGCCAGAACAGAACGACCATTTCACCAATGTTTTCGAACATAGCGTCTTTATTTATCTCATTTCACCGACGGCAAAGCGCAAGCGGCACATCAGTCAACCGGCTTTGGATTTGACGATCGGAATGTAAAACAGCCGGAGCTTTTTACCATCGGACCCGGATTGATACTGAAAAAGGCCGAACAGGAGCGAGCATTTTCTGGATTTTGCATCGGCATCCTGGCGATAGAGATTCCAAAGCAGAGACTGGCTGCTGGCGCTGGTGGCGGGATTTTTCTCCGATCGCCACAAAGCCCAAACCGGAGAATAATCGCGTTCGATGCTCTTACTATTGGGCAACAGCGGTTCCAACAGCGAAAGCACCTGCAACCGGCTGCGCCCGTCGTAATCGCGGCGCTGAGTGAACAACGGCCAGCAATCCACCCGATGTTGCGCCTTACCGGTCTGGACATTCTTCTGAACAATATCCGAGTAGAGGAAGAACAGAATCCGCGTGCGTTCGCGATCCACCGCATCTCCATGAACGCGGTTGTATTTATAGACAGGCCACATGTAAAACGCGCTTTCCAGATTCGTGGTTTGCGCCTGGCTGTAAAAGGGCCAGACCCGTGAGGTTCTCTTGCCTTCGCCGCGCGCAAAGACCACCAAGGGCCACGGCACCTCCCATTCAGTGTATTTTTTCTCGCGATCCGTGATGTGCGTCACGAACGGCCACGCCACCGTCGTCGAGTCGCGCTGGGGCGATCGCAGCGTGCTGTATAGCGGCAGAATGGCGCGCTGCTTTTGGACATTGTCCGTGCCGAGTCCCGCGTCCTGATTGAAATAAATGGGCCAAAGAACGAATTTACGGTCATACCCCGGAACCAATTGCGCGTCGCCAAAGCCATTGGTTTTGGTGGTGATCTCTTTGTGCTCATGTCCGACGAATGGCCAGAATTGCCAACCCTCCAGTCCGTTCCCGTGGCGCCGATGAAAGAACGGGTAGAGATAGTTATCCGTCACGACATCTTTTTTGCGGGTCTGGCTGTAGATGGGAAACATGGCAAAAAAGATCTCATCCCGCAGAATGCGATTCTTTAGATGACCGTAGAACGGAAAAACGGCGGTGTAATTTGCGTTCGTAGCCTCCGAACGTTGCTGGAAGTAAATCGGGAACAGGGTGAACCGCCGGGCGTTCTGCTCGGCCTGGTTTTGGCCGCCGGCAAAATTCAACAGTTGGAACAATTGCCATCGATATTCAGTTCCATAACGATCGTAAGTCAGCACCGGATACAAGCAGTCGAATTCCTCCGAGTCGGTCCCGGGATCTTGCAGGTGCGAGAGCAAGGGTGGAATCGCCCAAGTCGTCTGATCGCTTTCCCGATGTTCGGAATAGAAGAGCGGCCCGACGGCTTCCGTGCGATGGCCGGTTTCAAGCGTCAACGGAAAGGTGTCAAACAGCGGACCGGCGTTCCAGTCGACGGCCTTTGCCGACGGGACGCCGACCAGCAATGAACCCATCAGAACCAGGATGGCAGTGCGCATTTTGAGAAAAGAGGTTCCCGGATTGAACGGCAGCTCCATAGCGTAATTGAGGCAATCGTTGAGCCGATTCGCCCGACCGACATTGCTGTTGATTTGCAAATTTGTTTTTCCTAATTTCAAGATGACTTGAGGTTTTTACCTCGGTTCCTCCCGACCCAGTGTCGATCGTGCATTGTCGGCACTGGGTTGTTTGCTTCCCGACCGCCGGCGCATCAAAAGATTCAACAGTGCCGGCAATGCCGTCAAGGCCGCCACCATACAGGTCAAAACCCCCACCGACATCACGACTCCCAAGCTGTGAATTCCCCGGTGCTTGGCCAGAATCAAACTGCCAAACCCGGCAATCGTCGTCAGGCCAGAGATGAACACAGCCTTGCCCGTGCTCTTGGCCAGGATACTGGGATTCTGCTCTTCCGCGAAACGGTTTAAAATGTGAATGCCATTGGTCACGCCGATGCCAATGACGAGCGGCAGCATCATGATGTTCGCCGGATTCAGCGGCACGTCGAAAAGCACCATCAATCCAGCCAGCCAAAGCGCACCGATTGCGATGGGAAAAAGCGCGAGCAAAACCGACGAGACACTGCGGAAATGGATGAAGACCAGAATCACAATCGCGCCCAACGCATACCACGCCGCGTCCACGTAGCTTTGCTTGAGCAGATCTGTGTAATAATACAACTGCACCGGCGTGCCGGTCACTTCGGGATCAATCTTCTGCAATTGCTTGATGAACTCCTCCTGATTGGCCCGCACCCAGACGTCTTTCTTCGGATAGACCTGCAAGAGAAACCTTCCAGAGACACCCACAAATCGATGACGCAAAACGGGCGGCAAATCCTCAATGCTCAAGGGCGCGCGGTTGTCCTGGTTTTTCAAAGCCTGAAAGGTTTCCCGAACGTCCTGGAACAAAGCTTGTTGAAATGCGGCCAGCTTCCTCGCCCGCGTCTCCAACTGCTCGGGATCACCGGAAAACATTCCCTTGCGCAGGTCTTCAATGGCGCGACGCAAAGAACTCAGTTCACCGCTCAACGCCGGTTCGTTCGTCCCCACTTCCTGCAGAGCCGCGCCCAAATATCCGTAAAGCGAATAGAGAGTCCGTCCGAACTCCTGCACGTCCACGGGCCGCGGGTCCGGTTCCTGAAACTCGATGCCCGCCAATTCCTGTTTGATTTCTCCCACCAGTTTCAATTGCTGGCTTTGATCCGACGTCAGAAAATGCGCGATCGAATCCACCCCGTCTTTTTCGGCAACGACGGGAAGCTTTTTGATCTGTTCCTCCAGCTTGATCGCCTGGTCGAGCGAGTCCGCCACGACAGCGGCGTACAGGACGGACTTGGAAGCCGAATCGATCAGCTTCTGCTCAAACTCCACCGCGGGCAGCCCGGCACTCTGCATGTGCAACAGGTTGTAATCGAAGTAAATCTTCGGCAGTTGTGTGGCAGCCACGGCGCATAAAGCCACGGTGATGATCGACACAGTGATCGGCCGCTTCAGCCAGATGTTCTCGATCCGGGCACGCGTGTCTGGCAACTCCACCGGATGGTCGTGATCGATGCTGTTCTGGCGTCCGCGCAAAAGCAAAACCGGCAGCAGCGTCAGCATGGGAATGAGACAGATCAACAACCCGCCGCCGCAGATGATGCCCATTTCCTGAATGCCTTTGAAATCCGTCAAAGCCATCGCCAGAAATGCGCCCGCCGTTGTAAAGGCGCCTGTGAAAATCCCCTGCCCTGTGAAAACCATCGCCTTGATCAATGCCGCTTCGTTGTCTTTACCATTGCGCAACTCCTCTTCGTAACGCGTGATCAAATGCACTCCAAAATCGATGGCCAAACCAATCAGGATCGGCACGAACGTGATGGTGAGAATATTCAGATGCCCAATCGCCAGCGTCGCAAAAGCCATCGTGTAGCCCAAGCCCACAATCAGGCAGAGCGTCGCTTTCACCGGCCGGCCAGTTTCCTTGTATCCGTAAATGAAGATCAACGCGCAAACGATCAATGAGGCGATGCTCGCCACGGTCGTGTCCTTCTGCGACTGCTTCATCTCGTCGATTTCAAGCACGGATTCTCCGGTGATTCCGATGTTCAACCCCGGCACTTCGGCTCGCGTCTCTTCCACTAGCTCGCGCAGGCGCGCCACCGAGTCGGCTTCGAAACTTTTTCCATCCCGCGGCATCGGTGGTTGCGCAGTGATGAGGTAAATCGTTGCGTTGGCAAAGGTGATGTAGATCTCCTTCTCTGCGTTTCCGCTTGGATCAAACAAAGCAGTGATTCCGGGCGACGGCGGAATGCCCGGACGCCGCAAACTCGCCGAAGCCTGGCTCACGATCCGGCGCAACGCGGGAATTGATTTGATCATCGACTCGGTTTCCGCTTCAGGCCGCCGACTGGCGGTGCGGAATTCCGTGTTCACCATGTCGAAAAGAGAGAGCAGGTTTGACGTGCCGGAAAAGCGCTGAATGAACGGACGATAATCCTGAAGCGTTTGTTTCAGATCCGCCACGTTCGTTGCCGAGGCAAACAAGAGCGCTTTATTGCCCAGCATCCGCATGTCGCCCTTGTAGAGAACGTCTGTGAACAGGTTTGTCTCCGCTTCCAACTTGGCGCCGAGCCGTTCCACAAACTGCCGGTTCTTTTCCGGATTTTCGCTCTGAACCACCACTACCAAATCATCTTGGCGCGGAAATTCCTTCTTAAACTGAAGGAAATTCCGGTGATACTTTTTGTCCGCACCGACGAGGCTGCTGCGGTTTGTATCAAACTGGAGGAACTTGACCGTGAAGAAAACGCTCAGGACAAACAGGACCAGCTGCGAGTACAGGAAGAAACGCGGATAGCGGCAGACCGCACGCGCCAGCCAGGCCAGCGCGCGTGCCACCAACGATTCATCCGTCAATATTTTCATTTAAGGAAGCGGGAGGCTACCAATGTTGGCCGGCGTTCTGCAATGCGCTTATCCGGTCTGCCAGATGGCTCGGGAAAGCTGGAAATCCGAGTCCTCGCTGAGCAGGCGAAGGTCGAGCGAGAGAAAGTTTTTTTCCGAGTTCGGGCACCTCAGCTGTTGCGGTGATGCACGTGATCAGCTCGCGCGCTCCACAAAAACGGCCGTGCCGTAACAGAGCACTTCCGTGATGCCGGGAGCGAGCTCGGTCCCGTCGTAACGCACGCCAATCACAGCATTCGCGCCCAGTTGCCCGGCGTGTTCCAGCATCTGGCTGAACGCATCGCCGCGCGTGCGTTCACACAGATCCGTGTAGAGCGAAATATTGCCTCCGAAAATACTTTGGATGCTGGCCCCGATGTTCCCGACGATCGATCGCGAGCGCACCACAATCCCGCGAACGACGCCAAAAGATCGGACAATGCGGTAACCTGGAAGCTCGAACGCCGTCGTGGTCAAAGGATGTGTCTGGCTCATCGGGCGAAATTAAATACAAATGTTCCGCTCGCCAGAAGCTAATTCTCGACATCAAAACCGGAACGGACGGTTCCGATTGTTTCAGTAATATTGCCATCGCCCGGCCAAGTGCATGTTCCCGCAGGCAATCCCCACATTCCAGTTGCGAGGCAACTGCTCAATGCTAATCTCCCTCCCTCAATGCCCGTCAGCACAGCCCAGTCATAAACATCAATGGAATTTACTCTCAAACGTGATCGCCTCGTAATCCTCGCCGCGCTGATGACACTGACCGCGGTGGCCTGGGGCTACATGGCCTACGAAGCCCGCGCCATGTACAGCACCGGCGCTTGTTGCTGCGCTGGCATGCAAATGTCTGGTCCCGATACCAATCCCTGGTCAGCCGCCACCCTGCTGCCCCTTTTCCTGATGTGGGCGGAGAGGATGGTTGCCATGATGGTTCCCACCGCGGTGCCGATGATCCTCAGTTTTGCCGCCGTCCAACGCCAGCGCCGCGAAGCGAAACGCCCCTTTATCGCCACAGCCTTTTTTGTTCTCGGTTATCTCTTGATCTGGACCGGTTTCAGCGCGTTGGCGGCAGTCGCCCAATGGGTTCTTCATGGCAAAGCGCTCCTCTCGCCGATGATGGTGAGCAACAGTTCCATTCTTGGCGGCTCCTTGTTGGCGATCGCGGCAGTCTTCCAGTTTGCGCCCTTCAAAAACAATTGCCTGGCACGTTG
>JBQCEJ010000502.1:0-3616 GCA_051960355.1 Verrucomicrobiota bacterium
CTCAGCAAAGCGTTGGCCGATTCGCAATCGCTCACCAACGCCGCCGAAACCGAACGCGTCAGCAGCGTCAAACAACTCGCCAGTCTCGCCGCCAACTTCGACAAAATCCTGCCGGAGTACAACAAGAACCCCAATCTCTTCGTGCAAAAAAGCCTGAGCGAAAGTTTCAGCCGCGCCTTCACGAACGCGGAGAAATGGATTTTGCCGACGACCGCCGATGGAAAAACTCCGGAACTGCGGTTAATGTTGAATCGCGAACCGCCGAAACCCAAAACGGAAGCGCAACCGTGATTGGCTGGCCGCAATTTTTGAATTCGTAACGTTATGCAAGTCACTTCGCTTTTGAGTCACCACGAGCATCCTCACGATCATTCGCACAGCCATGCTCACGGCCCGGAATGCGGCTGCGGTCATGAGCATGCCCCCGTCCGCCTCAAGCAGACGCTGATCGGCGTGGTGTTCGTTCTCAACGCTTACATTGTTGACTGGCTTTTCACTCAGGGCGGAACGATTGCCAGCGCCAGCGCCATGATCGGCGCGATTATTCTCGGCACACCGATTATTCTGATCGCCATCAAAGATCTGAAGCTGGGCAAGCTCAGCATCAATGAACTTGTGGCCATTGCCGTGCTCGCGGCGTTTGCTTCCAGCGATTACAAGACGGCCGGCGTGGTTGCGTTTTTCATGTTGCTCGGCGAAATCATCGAGACCCGCACCGCTGAAGGCGCGCGCAATTCCATCGAATCACTGATTAAGCTCACCCCGACCAAAGCGCGCCGGATCAAAGCCGACAAATCGGAGGAAGAAGTGGCCGCAAGTCAGCTGGCGATCGGCGACATCATCCGCATTCGTCCGGGAGACAACGTGGCGGCGGACGGCGTCATCGTCACCGGCCAGGGTTCGTTCAATCAGGCCACCATCACGGGCGAATCGCTGCCTGCCGACAAAAAGCCGGGGGATGAGGTTTTCGCCGGAACGCAGAATCTGACGGGCGTTCTGGAAATCAAAGTCAGCCGCGCCGGAACCGACACCACGCTTGGCCGCGTCCGCGAATTGATCCTCGCCGCGGAGCAAACCAAGCTTCCAGTCCAGAAGATCGTCGATCAATACATGGGCTTCTACACGCCGCTTGTGTTGGTGATTGGCGCGTTGGTCTGGGCGTTCACCCGCGATCTCAACCGCGTGATTTCCGTCTTCGTGGTTTCCTGCCCGTGCGCTTTCATTCTGGCCACGCCGACCGCGATGGTTGCCGCTCTCTCGGCCGCAGCGCGTCTGGGAATTCTCATCAAAAACGTCGCGGACATTGAACTGGCCGCCAAGATCAACGCCTTTATTTTTGACAAGACCGGCACGCTGACCACCGGTCAACTCGCCGTGAGTCGCCTGACGCCCATTGGCGAAACCAAGCCCGCTGAATTGCTGTTGCTCGCCGCTTCCGCCGAGAAATACAGCAATCATCCGACCGCCAAAGCGCTCGCCCAACTTGCCGGTGAAGCGAGTGTGCCGCTGATTGAGCCCAAGGATTTTGCCGAAACGGCCGGGCGCGGTGTGAAAGCCCACATCAACGGCGCCGCAGTGCTCGTCGGCCGCGCGCAGTGGCTCAAAGACAATGGCGTGGACAGCAGCTTCGAAAAATCGGTGGACCTCAATGAAACCGAAGGCTGGAGTCTGATCTTCGTCGCCCGCGACGGCAAATGCGTCGGCTGGGTTGGCTTGCAGGATAAAACCCGCGCTGAAGCCAAGACCTCATTGATCGAGTTGAAGGAGAACGGCGTCCGCCGCATCTCGATGATTTCCGGCGATCGCCAGGCGGTCGCCACCCGCGTGGCTCACGAGATCGGCTGCGAGGAGTCTGTGGGCGAATGTCTGCCACAGAACAAGGTCGAATTCGTCCGCGCGATGAAATCCAAAGGCTACAAAGTCGCTGTGATCGGTGACGGTGTAAATGACGCGCCCGCTCTGGCCGCCGGCGATATCGGCATCGCCATGGGCGCGGCAGGCAGTGAAGTGGCGATTCACAGCGCCACGATTGCGCTCATGAACAACGACCTTCGCCGCCTGCCCTTCCTGGTGAAGTTGTCCCGCAGCACGCGCACCGTGATCAACCAGAATTTCCTGTTTGGCGTCTTCTTCATCATTGGCGGTCTGACCCTTGCCGCATTCGGAAAAATCAATCCGATTGCCGCCTCGATCCTGCACGTGACCGGAACGTTCATCGTGATTTTCAACAGCGCCCGGCTGGTGCGCAAAGGCGAGGAACTGGAGCATTTTCAACCGGAGCCGCTGAAGCCCGCAGCGACACCTCGCGGTGATTCGCAACCCGGTGCCCCGGCGCAACTGGCGCCGAAGATGGCGTGAGGCTGGATGGCGTTGCTTGCTCGCGTCGAAAACTGCTGGTATTTGTGTAAGAATGAGCGCAATTGAAATCATTGAGCAGATCAAGAAGCTGCCTCAGGCGGAACAGCAGATGGTGGCCGAGTTTATCCACGCGGCGGAAGACGCGGGCGCGCTCCACAAACCGCGTGCTGCTATCTCTGAGGATTTTAAACGACAGGCCAACGAGATGTTCACCACTAACGCAGAGCTCTTTCGCAAGCTCGCCCAATAACGTTGTGGGTGAACCAAAGTTTTTGACGCTGGAAGAGGCTTTGTATTTGCATGACGAATCACTCGCGCGATTCGGTGGAATCGCCGGAATCGGCGATGCCGGGCTGGTCGAGTCGGCACTGGGTTCCGCTCAGAACGAGTTTTGGTATGGTCAAGGTGACCTCTTTCAAATTGCCGCAGCCTATGCGTTTCACATTGCTGAGTCGCAAGCATTTAATGATGGAAACAAACGTACCGGCGCGGCATCGGCAATTATGTTTCTTGTTCGAAACGGCGTCCATTTTCCCAAGGACGACGGAACCGTTTACTCTGCATTAATAGACATCACGAACAAACAATTGGACAAACCGGGCTTGGCGGAAGTATTCCGCAAGCTTGTTGAAAAGAACAGTTGAGCCATGACTCTCACCGAATCCAATCCTCAATCGCAAATCGGCAGTCCCAAATCTGAAGTCGTCGTGTCCGTGCGCGGGCTGACCAAGGTCTTCAAGGATTTCTGGAACCGCCCCAAAGCGCGCGCCGTGGACAATGTCGATTTCGAAGTGCGACGCGGTGAAGTGTTCGGCCTGCTCGGGCCTAATGGTTCCGGCAAGTCCACCACGGTCAAACTCCTGCTCGGCCTGTTGCACGCGACCAAGGGACACATTGAGGTCTTCGGCCATTCCCCGCGTCATGTGCAGACCAAGTCGCGCATCGGTTATCTGCCAGAGGAATCGTATCTCTATCGCTATCTCAATTCCCATGAGACGCTGGATTTCTTCGGCAACCTGTTTCACCTGCCCAAAGGCGATCGCAACAATCGCGCCGAACAGTTGCTGGAAATGGTCGGCTTGAGCCAAACCCGGATGCGTGCCGTGGGCGAATTTTCCAAAGGCATGCAACGCCGTATCGGTTTGGCGCAGGCGCTGATCAATGATCCCGATCTGGTGATTCTCGATGAACCGACGGCCGGCCTGGATCCGATTGGTTGCCGCGAAGTGAAAGATTTGATCCTGGCGCTGGCCCGGCG
>JBQCEJ010000503.1:0-3029 GCA_051960355.1 Verrucomicrobiota bacterium
CACACAATCAGAATGCACATTGAAGCGACCTGAAGGTCGCGCTCCGGGGGCAGTGTCAGGATGCACCCATAAGGCTACCGCAAACGAGTTCAACATTGCCGGGCCATCGGAATTTCCCTACGCTCCGCGCTTCTATGGCTGAACCACAAACACTCATTTCCGATTTGCGCGCTGATGGCCGCAAGCTCAATCAACTGCGCCCGATCCGTTTTCAAAACGGCATTGCACCCAATGCCACCGGCTCGACGCTCGTCGAATGGGGCAACACGCGAGTGATCTGTGGCGTCACCGTCGAGGAAACCGTGCCGCGCTGGATGAAAGAACAAGGAGTCGTGGGCGGCTGGATCACCGCCGAATATTCCATGCTCCCCTACTCCACTCATCAACGCAAACCGCGCGACAGCTCCAAGGGAAAGATCGATGGACGTTCCTCGGAAATCCAACGCCTGATCGGCCGCTCCTTGCGCGCCGCCCTTGACCTGGAACGGCTCGGCTCGCGCACGATCTGGATTGATTGCGACGTCTTGCAAGCCGACGGCGGCACGCGCACTGCCGCGATCACCGGCGCTTTCGTCGCATTGTCGCTCGCCATTCGCCGGCTGATCGCCGAAGGCAAGTTGACCCAAACTCCGCTGCTCCACGCGGTCGCCGCCGTGAGTGTCGGCATTGTGGGCGGCCAGGCGATGCTCGATCTCTGTTACACCGAAGACGTCAGCGCGGCGGTCGATATGAACCTCGTGATGAATTCCGCAGGCGAGTTCATCGAATTGCAAGGCACCGGAGAAGAATCCACTTTCAGCGAAACCCAACTCGCCGCGTTGCTAAGCTTGGGCAAATCGGGCATTCGCGAACTCTTGACCGCTCAACAAGCGGCTCTGGCTTGAACCGTTTTGAACCGATTCGCGCAACCTTGTCGCATCCACGCCGTGAAAAATAAACCGCTCTGGAAAGTCGCCCTCGTCACCACGCCGGAAGCTGAAGACGCCGTTTCGGAATTGCTGCAGAGTGTTCTGAACCAGCCGGCTTCCTCCTACACAGACGTCGAGACGCTCCAGACGACGGTCACCAGCTACCTGGAGAAGAAACCGGATTGGACCAAAACCCGCCGAGCGTTGATGCAAGGGCTGGATCGCATCAAGCAGTGCGGCCTGAACTGCGGCGCGGGCAAGCCCTCGCTCAAGCAGGTCCGGCGCGAAGATTGGGCCGAATCGTGGAAACGCCATTTCAAACCAATCGAAATCGGTTCGGCTCTGCTGATCAAACCGAGCTGGAGCAAACGTCCCGTTCGCAAAGGTCAGGCCGTGGTGATTCTCGATCCAGGCCTGAGCTTTGGCACCGGCCAACACCCGACGACTTCATTTTGCCTGCAACAACTCGCGGAGCGCTGTGATTCAGCCCAGACCTTTTTGGACATTGGAACCGGCTCCGGGATTCTCGCAATCGCCGCCGCCAAGCTTGGCTATCAGTCGATCGAAGCCTTCGATTTCGATCCCGAGTCAGTGCGGGTCGCACGAGAGAACGCCCGCAAAAATCGGGTGCCGAACAAAATCCACCTCTACCGCGCCGACCTCACCCGGCTGCCCAAACGCAGCGCGAAGAAATACGACGTGATCTGCGCGAACCTGATCTCGACCCTGCTGATTGCTGAACGCGATCGCATTCTCGCGCGGCTCAAACCGGACGGCGTTTTGATTGTCGCTGGAATTCTCAAGAGCGAATTTCACGAAGTCGAAGCGGCTTTCGCGGGCGCCGGCTTTCAACTCAGCGCCAGTCGCTCGGAAAACGAATGGCGTTCCGGCGCGTTTCTCCGCTCATAACGAACTGGCGTGCGTCCGCGCCGACGCCCTCAAACTCGATGAAACAACAACTCGTCTGGATCACTGGCGCAGGCGGGCTGATCGGAAATTACCTTGTCAGCACCGCGCCGCAATTTGCGCCGGCGTGGACCGTGCGCGGATTGACTCACGCGGCACTCGACCTCCTGGATTTCAAAGCGGTCGAACAAGCCTTCCGCGCCGAGCCACCACAACTCATTATTCATTGCGCCGCGCTCAGCCAAAGCCCCGCTTGCCAGAAAAACCCCCAACTCGCCCGCCAGTTGAACGTCGAGGTCACGGCGTTTCTTGCCCAACTCGCAGCCGAGATTCCATTCGGTTTCTACTCCACCGATTTGGTTTTCGACGGTCTCAAAGGCAATTACGTCGAGTCCGATCCTGTAAATCCGCTGAGCGTTTATGCCGAAACCAAAGTCGCAGCGGAAAAGATCGTTTTGGCAAATCCGCGTCATCTCGTAATCCGCACTTCGTTGAATGGCGGAACCTCGCTCAGCGGCGACCGTGGCTTCAACGAGCAACTGCGCCTGGCGTTTCAGAAAGGTGAAACGTTGAAACTCTTTACGGACGAATTTCGCTGTCCGATTCCCGCGATTGAAACAGCTCGCGCCACTTGGGAACTGATCGCCGCCCAAGCCAGCGGACTCTTCCACGTCGCTGGCGGCGAACGCTTGTCGCGCTGGCAAATCGGCCAACTCATTGCTGATCGTTGGCCGCAATTGCACCCAAACATGACAGCGGAATCGCTGGCCAGTTATCAGGGCGCGCCACGTTCGCCGGACACTTCCCTGAATTCCGCCAAGGCGCAAAAGTTTCTCTCCTTCAAATTGCCGGGCTTGAGCCAGTGGTTGGCTTCGCATCCAAACGAACGTTTTTAGCCTCCACCCATTTCGCGTGCAAACGAACCCGGCGAACCCAAACACCTATCGCGGACGAATCGCGCCATCGCCGACCGGCTATTTGCATCTCGGTCATGCCCGAACGTTTTGGATGGCTCAAGAGCGAGCGCGCAGGAACGGCGGTGTGCTCGTGCTCCGAAACGAAGATTTGGATTCGACGCGCTACAAAATGGAATTTGTCCAGGCGATGATCGAGGATCTGCGCTGGTTCGGATTCAACTGGCAGGAAGGACCGGACATCGGCGGTCCGATTGGACCTTACAACCAAAGCGAACGGCTCGATCATTATCGCAGCGCC
>JBQCEJ010000504.1:0-3472 GCA_051960355.1 Verrucomicrobiota bacterium
AAATGCATCGCGGGAAATCCGCTGGAACCAGAGGGAAAAATCGTTTCCGGCAAGAACCGCATCGTCTCGGACGGGCCGTTTGCTGAATCCAAGGAAACCATCGGCGGCTATTTCCTGCTCCAGGTGAAAACTCTGGACGAAGCCACCGCCATCGCCCAGCAATGCCCCGGATTACCTTACGGCATCTGCGTTGAAGTCCGGCCCGTGGCGGGTGAATGTCCGATGGTGGAACAAGTGCAGTCCCAAGCGGGTTTGGCTCACGCCTGAGCGGGTTGATCTTCAACCCGCAGTGAATTTAAGACATGTCCTGAACGCGGCGGTGCATTCGTCGTAGTTCTGAAACAGAAACAATCAACCGAAAGTAAAATGATGAGCACGACCCAAAATAATTCGATCATTCAACCGTATCTCTTTTTCAACGGCGTCTGCGAGCAGGCGTTGGAGTTCTACAAAAAAGCCCTCGGCGCCGAAGTCGAACTGATGATGCGTTACAAGGAAAGCCCCGAGCCGCCGCCGCCCGGCATGCTGCCGCCCGGTTTTGAAAACAAAATCATGCACACGAGCTTCCGCATCGGCCAAACCACGGTGATGGCCTCCGATGGTTGCTCTGAGGAGAAGACCGGCTTCAACGGCTTTTCGCTTTCTCTGACCGTCGCCATGGAAGCGGAAGCCGACCGCGCGTTTGCGGCTCTGGCGGAAGGTGGACAGGTGCGCATGCCGCTGACCAAGACCTTCTGGTCGCCACGGTTTGGCATGGTTCAGGATCGGTTTGGCGTAGGCTGGATGATCAGCGTTATGGCATGAATCGTGAATCGTGAATTCCTCCTCTCCGCAGCCCTCTCCTCCGGCTTCGCTCGGAAGAGAGGGAGTCTTCATTTTGGGGCGGCGGTTACAAGACACGTGTTCCGTCAGTTCGTGGTCGGTCAGTGGTTGTTCAAGGTTCGCTGCGCGTTGGGGTGGCGTCCGCGCGGAGAGAATGATAACGTCAGCAAACCACAAAATTAAGCAGGAGAAATCATGAGCAGAATTCGAGTCCTGGTTGGAACGAAAAAAGGCGCGTTCATTTTGACTTCCGACGGCAAACGCCGGAATTGGGAAGTCAGCGGCCCGCATTTCGCCGGTTGGGAAATGTATCACCTCAAAGGTTCGCCGGTGGATCCGAACCGCATTTACGCTTCCCAGACGAGCGGTTGGTTTGGGCAAGTCATCCAACGCTCCGACGACGGCGGCAAAACATGGGCCACGCCCGATGGCATCGCCGCTCCGGTTCCCGGCGAGTTTCCCAAAGGCGAAAGCAACCGGTTCGTTTACGAGGGCGAAGTCGGCACGCACAAGTGGTACGACGGCACGCAACATCCCTGGGAATTCAAGCGCATCTGGCATCTCGAGCCTTCGCTCACCGATCCCGAAACGGTTTACGCCGGAGCCGAGGACGCCGCGATTTTCAAATCGGTCGATGGCGGCAAAACCTGGAAGGAGCTTTCCAGTTTGCGCCAGGCCAAGGGGAATCTCTGGCAACCGGGCGCCGGCGGCATGGCGGTGCATACCATCCTGCTTGATCCCAAGAACGCCAACCGCATCTACATCGCGATCTCCGCGGCGGGCGCGTTTCGAACCGATGACGGCGGGAAAACGTGGAAGCCGATCAATCGCGGTTTGAAATCCAATTACGAGCTGCCCGATCCCGATGTGGAAGTCGGCCATTGCGTTCATCGCATTGCCATTCACCCGTCGCGGCCGGACGTTTTGTTCATGCAAAAACATTGGGACGTGATGCGCAGCGACAACGCGGGTGAACTGTGGAGCGAAGTCAGTGGCAACCTGCCGTCCGATTTCGGCTTCCCGATCGATGTTCACGCGCATGAGCCGGAAACCATTTACGTGGTTCCGATCAAGAGCGATTCCGAGCATTTTCCACCGGACGGCAAGCTGCGGGTGTATCGTAGTAAGACGGGCGGCAACGAATGGGAAGCGCTCACGAAAGGTCTGCCGCAAAAGGATTGCTACGTAAACGTGCTGCGCGATGCCATGGCGGTCGATTCGCTGGAGCCGTGCGGCGTCTACTTCGGAACCACGGGCGGACAGGTTTACGCCTCGGCTGATAACGGCGATTCGTGGAATGCCATTGTTCGAGATCTGCCGTCGGTGTTGTCGGTCGAAGTGCAGACGCTGTAGCCGCGATCTTTTGGGTCGCGTCGGGGTGGGGCTTGGGAAGATCCGAACGGAGGGGACGCAGCCTGAAACGAAAAAGCGCAGCCTGAAGGCGTGCGGCTACGGGATTCAAATGAACGGTGAACCGTTGGAGCGGGAACGGGACCGAATGGGAAACATCGCGCCAGCTTTCGGCCCTGGCGTGAGCCTCTTCTGCATTGCTCGGATTTGACTTCACCATTCAAAACAGAATGGGATTTGTAATGGCGCGTGCCCGGGGTGTTGCGTTAGAACTATCGCAGCAATGGAGATCATGGTGTTCATTCTGATTACCGGGATCATCGTGGTGGTGGCGATCCTGGGTTCTATTTCGGCTCGCAAGCGTCGCGAAGCCATGGCGTTGCTCGGGGCTCAGCTCGGCCTGTCCTTCAGCACGGAAAAGGATTACGCGATGGCCGATCGTTTTGAATTTCTCAATCAGCTGGCGCACGGATCCAATCGCTACGCCTACAACATTTTCACCGGCGTCTTCCGTGGAAACGAAGTGATCGCCTGCGATTATCACTACGAAACGCATTCCACCGATTCCAAGGGCCGGCAGCAGACTCAGCACTATCAGCTCTCGGTCTTCATCCTGATGCTGCCGAGGAATTTCCCGGAAGTACGGATCAGTTCGGAAGGGTTTTTTTCCAAGATCGCCCAGGCCTTCGGCTACGATGACATCGACTTTGAGTCCGCCGAGTTTTCGCGAAAGTTCTGCGTTCGTTCCCCGGACAAAAAATTCGCCTACGATTTCTGCAACGCGCAGATGATCGAGTATCTGCTGGCGAATCCAGATCTGAGCATCGAAATCGAGAATCGCGCGCTGGCCCTGGTTTTCAGTTCGCCGCTGGCGGTGGAGCAAATCGAGCCGAACTTGCGGCGGTTGGTGGAAATTCGATCGCGCATGCCCGATTATCTGTTCACAAAGGTTTGAATTATGCCCGTGCTGATTATTGCTTTGATCCTCGTGCTGTTGCCCATTGTCTGGTTCGTGGCGCAATACAATTCCCTCGTCAGCCTGCGCAACTACATCGCCGAATCGTGGGCCAACGTCGACACCGAATTGAAACGCCGCTACGACCTGATCCCGAATCTGGTCGCCACGGTCAAAGGCTACGCCGCGCATGAACGCGAAGTACTGGAGCGGGTCACGGAATTGCGCAATCGCTGCCTGGCCAACAACGGTTCACCGTCGGATCAGGCGCAGGACGAATCGCAGTTGGTGGACGCCCTCAAGCTTTTGCTGGTGGTGGTGGAGAATTATCCGCAGATCAAGGCC
>JBQCEJ010000505.1:0-7180 GCA_051960355.1 Verrucomicrobiota bacterium
ATCCATCAATCCAGCTTAATTCGGTGCTGCTCGGAAAAACGAGAGAGTTGCGTCTGATTCGGCTGCACAATCCCGCAGCGAAGTCACGGTTTTCGAATACCCACCGGGTGGGTTTTTCACGCAGTTGACAGGGGTGGATCAAAGCCGTAAGAATGCCCGGGAAGTCGGTGTGGTGAATGGGTCCGCTCGACATGAGCATCAAACCTTTAACAGCAGATGATTCTTTCGGAGCGAAGCGCCCCTGCGGCTTCACCCTTGTCGAACTATTGATTGTCATCGCCATTATTGGCGTCCTTTCCAGTATTCTGCTCCCGGCGTTGGCCAAATCCCGTGATCGCGCCCAGGGCATTTTCTGTCTGAACAACACGCGGCAACTCACCGTCGCGTGGATTGTTTACGCCGACGATCACGAAGGCAAACTGGCGTACAATTTAGCGAATGACAGCCAGGCGAACATGGAGCAGAACTGGGTCGATAACGTCCTGAGTTGGCAATTGGACTCCGACAATACAAATGCCGCCGCGCTGGTTGCGACCGGTCTCGGCCCATACACCAGCAAGTCAGCCGCGATCTATCGGTGCCCTTCGGATCATGTGCTGAGCGACGTTCAAAACCGTGCCGGGTGGAGTGCCCGGGTGCGGAGCTATTCGATGAATGGCATGGTCGGTGACGACGGGACTTCCGCCAGCGGTCAAAACGTCAACAATCCGGCTTACGTTCAATTTTTGAAATACTCCTCCTTCCCGCGCCCCGCCGATATTTTCACGTTTGTGGAGGAACATCCGGACAGCATCAATGACGGCTCATTTCTCAACAGCGCCGAGCCGACGGGTCGGCAGGGTTCCTATTTTCAGTGGTGGGCTCTGCCGGCATCGACTCACGATGGCGCGGCCAGCTTATCATTTGCGGACGGTCATTCGGAACCTCATCGTTGGCGCTCTGCCAGCACCAAACCCGCGGCGCGCCCGCAAGGGGCGAACCTGCCCATTCAGTTAACTTCCAAAAACGAGCTGCAGGACTTCTACTGGATATTGTCCGCCACGAGTGTGGAGCGGTCGGACTACTACCACTGGTAAGGGACTTGGCTAAGTCGGCTCAAACAAACCGCGCCGCCTCGCAATTTTTTGGATCAAAGGAACGGCATCTGCACCCTCCGGTTCAGAAAGTGGAACTCACTTCGGCAGGCGAAGCGTTCGGGTCAGTTTCATTCTCACCGTCTCACCGACTCGCGAGAAGATGGATCGCTTCTTGAGCTTTTCTGAGTCGCCAATCAGTTTGACCGTGTGGCTACAGACCGGACAGAGCAGCAGCAGGTTTCTGCCACCTTTGCGACGCAGTCGATGCACACACGCCTCGCACATGACTTCTTTGCAGAAGTTGCACTGGTAGGCCACGGGAGCGTGGGGATGACGCGGACAAATCATCGCGCCTTCGCGGGACACTTTGGGCGGGGCCGGCAGTTCGGGATTGGCGAATTTCGGAATGGCCACTTTGCATTCGACATTTTCCACGAGCATTTCGATGTCCCCGAGACGCAGCGTTTGGCCCGCCAGCAGGGAGGCTTCGCGAACCGGTTGATTGTCGACGAAGGTGCCGTTGGTGGATTCCAGGTCCCGGAGCAAAACGCTGTTTTCGCTTAGGACGAGTTCGCAATGCAAAGTGGAGACTGTGGGGTGAAGGATGGGGAAATCGCTGTCAGGACTGCGCCCGAGTACGTTCGAGCCCAGCTTCAATTCGATCAATTGATTCTCCAAGCCCGCAGTTTTGATTATAAGTCGCGCCATACCCCGGTCCTTTCAGTTGGGACAAGTATCTTAGCGTCGCGAAGTTGTCTAGATTTAAAGGCGGCTTCTCAACTGGGTTGCGATTTACATTCGCCGGAGTCTGCGAGTCGATTCCGGGCGAAAGCAAACTCGGAAACGGGTTTGCCGCCAATGAGATGCTCGTGAATGATCCGCTCCAGGACGGCGGGCGTGCAGGAGTGATACCAGACCCCTTCCGGGTAAATGACCGCGATTGGGCCGTGGGTGCAGACGCGCAGGCAGTTGGCTTTGGTTCGGAAAACCAGCGCTTCCGGACCGGCCAGTTTCAATTCCTTCAGGCGCCGTTTCAGGTAATCCCAGGACTCCAGACCTTTTTCCTTCGGCGCGCATTTCGCTTCGGTCGGGTCCGCGCAGAGAAAAATGTGGCGCTGATATCGCTCCAGCCCCAGTGCCTTGGCCTGTGCGGAGAGTTCGTCATTCAAGTCTTTGGATGGAAACGTCATTTGACGAGAGTTAACGCGATGACGCCCGCCACCGCAATGGCGCCGCCTACAATGGAATGGCGAGTGGGGCGTTCGCCTTCCACCAGAAAAGCGATCGGGATCACTACAATCGGCGCAGTGGCGATGATCGGCAACACGATCCCGGTGGGCGTGGTTTCAAACGCCCACTGCATGCAACTGACTCCCAACGTCTGGCCTGCCAGACTGTTCGCCACAATCCAAAACCAAACCCGCCGCCATTTGGTTGCCGATGCTTCGAGCGTCGGACTGTGCGAACCGTTGAGCCAGGCGAGGACTTGCCGCCGTTTCACGATCAGGAGACAAATCCCCGAGAGCAGACAACCTCCCAGCACGCGCTGGAATCCGGCATTGATCGGATGGATGTATTCGTGCTGAGCGTGAACCACTGCATAGGCTTTGCGGCTTAGCACAGCGCCGCCGGCGCCTCCAAGCGCGGCGATGACGCCGGCAAAAATTCCCATCGTCCGACTGCGCCGCGTCAGGTTCAAATGCTCGCTTGGCATCAGCGCAATGCCGACGCCCAACAAAATGACGCCTCCGAAGAGCATTTGCCACCCGGTCAAAGCCGTGCCGAGCCAAAGATATTCGATCACCGCCGCAAAAGGCGCGGTCAGACATTGCACCAAAAGCAGCGTCAGCCGCGGCCCGAGCCGTGGCAGCGCCTGGAAGTAAGAAACGTCTCCAACTCCAATCCCAACGACGCCGCTCATGAGAAAAATGGGAAAAGCTGAGCCTTCCAAGCCGTTGCCGAAAGTGTAAGACCAGATGGCGAGCGTGAATGTCGCGAACGTGATACGCCAGAAGTTAGCTTCCGTTCCCCCGATCAACTTCGCCGAGCGATGTCCGCACACGGCGGAAATCGAGATCAGGATCGTGGTTAAAAAAGCCGCAAACACGGCCGGAGCTTACCGCAACAAAGCGCAAAATCCAGAATTCGAAGCGGCCGAGGCTGGACGTGCTTAGCCTCTGGCCGATTGAGGATCATCAGCCGTGAATGATGAGCTGGATGTTGTCGGGAAGGTTCTGCGCGACTTCGGTCACGACATTCCCTTTCAGCAACTGCACGAGTCGGCCGCGATGCGGACTGCCCAGCAGAAGGATGTCAACGCCAAGCGTGGCGGCCAGATCAACAATCGCGCTGGCAGGACTGTCACTTAGCAGGTAAATCGGCACAACGGAAACCTCGTTTTCTTTTCCCGCCTGCAGCATGTGATAAAAGATCCGCGCGGCATGCGGATCGTCCTGCCATTGCGGCCGCTGGTTGGATTCGACGGGTCCCGGCAGAGTGACCGCGACTTCTTTGACGCAGAGCACGTAAAGCGTGGCTTGGCGCAACCGCGCTTCTTCCAGTGCGAAATGCAGCAAAGGTGTCACGCCGCGGGCGGCCACCAGAAGGGTTTGCCCGGCTTTGAGGTCTAGTTTGAAATTGGGGATCGCTCCGGGCGAGACGGCTGCGGCTACTTCGCGACTCACCAAGACGGATTGCATTCCCGAGCGCCTTTGCGTGTAGGCGCGCAGGATCAGTCCGAAAATCAGCACGCAACAGATGAAGAAGAGCGCGTTGGGTTTTGTTTTGGCAATGGTCAGTTCCACGGGAATGAGCAGCAGAAAGGTAAACGCCATCAACCCGCGTTCGGCCCAGTTCACATGAAGCGCTTTGTTGAATGTGCAGGAACCCAGATTCAGCGTGATCGCTCCCACGACTCCAATCGCATAAAGGCCGGCCAAGGTTTCTAAATCGCGCGCAAACAAGACGACCAGCAGCGGAAGTCCCGCAGCGATGCAGAGCGGAATCCACGGAACGCCATGGCGATTCAGCCGCGCAAAGCTTTTCGGCATTTCGCCATCGGCCGCGATCATATAAAGCAGCCCGATCAGCGCGCCAATGGCGGTGTTGACCGCGCTCAGCAGGAGCAAGCCGACGACAACGCCGACGAAAATTCCGAGTGCCTGGCTGAAGTGGGGGCCGAACGCCATGGCGCCATATTTCTCCGCCATGAAACGCAACATGTCTTCCCAGCGGGCGTCCATCTCCGGTTGAAAACTCTTGGGCAAGGAGAGCATGGCCCAGCCGAGCAGCGCGGTTCCGCCGACGACTTCCACCATCACAATCAAGATCGCGAGGGCGGAGGTCTTGCCGACTTTTGGATCCTGCGGGGAGGCTCCGGGATCGAGCTTTAAAACGCCCGTGAGGTTTGCGATCGCCTCCACGCCGCTCAGAGCGAGAATCACGCCCACGAACGCCACCCAGTTTTTGGAAAAACTCGTGTGCGTGGGTTCCAGATGAAAGGTCGTCAGATGCGGCAAACTTAATCCCACGATCGTCACAACAACCACGATCATGGGAATCGCCAAGGAAATGGCGAAACTGCCGCTGTGCTTGGGGCCGAAGTAATTGACGGCCGCCACAAGCAGAATGATGCCCAGCGTCGCCGGGGCGACGAATGCCTTGGGCACGCCAAAGTAGATCATTGCGGACCAACCGCTCAATGCCGCGGTCACCGTCAAATCTGCAACCAACAGCAGCGCCCCGACTACCGCCAGCAGACGCCCCTGTGATCGGGCCGCCGAATAAACTCCGCCTCCATCCGGGAAATGACGGCAGATGACAATGTAGGTGATGCCCCCCAACGCCGTCAGCGCGCAGACGGACAGGATGATAGGCAGTGAAGAATAAGCCGCCGCCACGAAGGCGAGGCCGATGACGTAAGCCTTGCTCGTGCCCCAGTCACCGTAAAGCAATGCAGCCGCGCGAATCCATCCGAGATTTCTCGGCCGATGTGAACCCATTTCCATAACCAGAATTCATTACCGAATGACCCGGCAAAATGCAGCCGGAGGGAAATGGAAATCTCCATTGCCCTTAATGTTTACGCTGACGAGGTTAGCTGTCGGGCTGGAACCATTAAGTGTTCCCGATGCATATCGTTAGCCCCAATCCGTTCTCTGAGAACGGAACTTTGGGTCCCCCGCTGGCCACAGACGATGCGGCCATTAAGCAGACAAACGAACTCCGCAACGCTACGAGAATTGCCGCGAAAATCAAGAGTGGTCTGACCCGTAACACTTTAGTCCAGTTCTCCTAATCTCACTTCTGACCGGCATTCCATGGGGAGTTCGACTACCTGAATTGTGTGCCCGCGTGCGCTATGTTCCTGCACCGGCCGCAGTTGAGACCGGCAACCCATTTATCGAACGACTCGTGGCTATCGACAATCGGCCCCATGCCAGCAGGAGCTTCACGCTGCTTACCATCGTGGTGACGGTCGCGGTTCTCTATTTCGCCCGGGTCGTCGTGATTCCGTTTGCGCTGGCCATCCTGGTGTCGTTCCTCTTGGCGCCACTGGTGATTCGACTGCGTCATTGGCATTTCGGTCGCGTGCCCAGCGTCTTGAGCGTGGTGCTGCTCGGGTTCCTGATTCTCGCCGTCGTTGGCGGATTGGTCTCATTGCAGTTGGCCGATCTGGCGCACAAATTGCCGGAGTATCAGGTCAACATGCAGCAGAAGCTCCATTCCGTTCGCGAATCGAGCAGCGGCACCATCAATCGCCTCACACAGGTGGTTCACACGTTTTCTCAGGAATTGACTCCGACCGTTCCTCCGCAGAGCGTTCCAGGTGAAGTGAAACCGGTTCCGGTGGAAATTCGTCGAACGGCCTTCTCCCCGTTGGAATTCGTCCGCAATATTCTGGGCTCGCTGCTGAATGCCATGTTTGCCGCAGCCATCGTCATCGTGATGGTGATCTTCATGTTGTTCCAACGGGAAGATCTGCGCGACCGGCTCATCCGCCTGGTCGGGGCAGGGCAGATCAATCTGACCACCAAGGCGCTGGATGACGCCGCTCATCGCGTGAGCCGGTATCTGCTCGTGCAGTTGGGTTTGAATGCCGCCTTCGGCGTTCTGGCCGGTGTGGGATTGCTGCTCATGGGCGTGCCGAATCCCATTCTCTGGGGCGTCCTCGCGGCCATGCTGCGCTACGTGCCTTATCTCGGCATCTGGGTTGCGGCCGCCATGCCAGCGGCGGTGGCATTGGCTACGAACCCGGGTTGGCTGGAACCGCTTGGGATTTTCGGGCTCTACTTCGGCATTGATCTGATGGTGATTAATTTCGTGGAGCCGGTGCTCTACGGAAACTTTACCGGCATTTCGCCCATGGCCATCCTGGTCGCCGCCGTTTTCTGGACTTGGCTTTGGGGACCGATCGGCCTGCTGCTTTCCACGCCGTTGACGGTTTGCCTGGTGGTCATTGGTCACCATGTGCCTTCCATGGAATTTCTCAGTGTGCTGTTGGGTGATGAACCGGTGTTCAGTCCGGAAAAGCGCTTTTATCAACGGCTCCTCGCTCTCGATCTCGACGAAGCCACGGAGGTCACCCAGCATTTTCTCAAGGAGAAAAAAACGGTCGTTCAACTCTATGACGAAGTAATCATCCCGGCATTGGTCATGGCCAAAGAAGATCGGCATCGCGGCCGACTCGATCACAAGCACGAACAGTTCATCCTCGAAGGCGCCCGCCTCACGGTCCAAGACCTGGGCGAATCGGCTCAACCGGCGGCAGTGAATGGTTCGCGCAAAAGCGTGCTCCCGGAAAAAGACAGCACGCCGTTGATCGAGACGGCGGGCGAAGTCGCGGTTATCTGCATTCCGGCGCGCGATGAGGCGGATGAGATTGCCGCGGCGATGCTGGCGCAGCTTTTGGAGCAGCACCGGATCACCGCAAAGTCCGTTTCCGCCGAGTCGCTCGCGTCGGAACGTTTGGAAGAGGTCGCTCGCGCCGGCGTGAAAGTGGTTTGTGTCACCGCCGTGCCGCCGTTTGCTTATCCCCATGCGCGATACCTTTCCAAACGGCTGCGACAACAATTTCCCGACATCAAAATCATCGCCGCCATTCT
>JBQCEJ010000506.1:0-9697 GCA_051960355.1 Verrucomicrobiota bacterium
TTCTCCGAGAGCGCTGTTGCCTTTAAACCACGCGTAGCTGAACGGTCCCGTGCCACTCGCAACCGTGCTGAACACAACCGTCGTTCCCGGACAATTGGTTTGACTGATCAACGCCGTCGCGCTCACCGGCGTGTTCACCGACAAGCTCGCGCTGTTGGTCACCGAACCGCATGCGCCGCTGACAACCACCGAGTAAACTCCAACATTTTCAGCGCTGACATTGTTCAAAGTCAGGCTGCTGCCGGTTTCTCCGAGAGCGGTGTTGCCTTTGAACCAGGCGTAGTTGAACGGTCCCGTGCCGCTCGCCACTGTGCTGAACACAACCGTCGTTCCCGGACAGTTGGTCTGGCTGACCAGCGCCGTGGCGCTCACCGGCGTGTTCACCGACAGGCTCGCGCTGTTGGTCACCGAACCGCATGCGCCGCTGACGACTACCGAGTAAACTCCAACGTTTTCAGCGCTGACGTTGTTCAAGCTCAAGCTGCTGCCGGTTTCTCCGAGAGCGGTGTTGCCTTTGAACCAGGCGTAGTTGAACGGTCCCGTGCCGCTCGCCACTGTGCTGAACACAACCGTCGTTCCCGGACAGTTGGTCTGGCTGATCAACGCCGTCGCGCTCACTGGCGTGTTGAGGACCAGACTGGCCACGCAGGAGGTAACGCTGCCACACGAATTGCTGACCACGACATCGTATGAACCCTCATCGAGAGCGGAAACGGATGAAATGCTGTAGCTGCTGTTGGTCGCATTCAGAAGGTCATTACCGTCGCGACGCCATTGATATTGCAGTGGTGCGGAGCCCAGAGCGTACACTGAAAAACTAACCGGAGTGGCGGGACAATTGGTCTGGCTAAGCGGCTGGGTCGCGATCGTCGGAACCGTCCCGGAGATCAACACCACGGTTTGAACCATCGAGCTGTTGTCCGCATCCGAGGCATCATTTTCCGAGCTTTTAATCTGCGCGAAGTTGACCAGGATTTGCCCGTTTGGCGCACTCGCGCTCACCAGCGCGTCGAAGCTGACTTGTCCGCTGGCTCCGGGAGCGACGTTCCCAAGATCCCAGAAAATGGTGTCACCGGTCATCACTCCGCCGTTCAGGGTATTCGTCAGCACGGAGATTCCGTAAGGAAGGATGTCAGAAATCTGGGTGCCATAGGCCGTGTTGGTTCCTTTGGCATTGTTCGTATAGCTCATCGTATAAGTGATGATGCTGCCGGGCGAGGTGACTGCGGGACCGGTTTTGACAATGGCAAGATCCGGCGCGCCAGGTCCCGCCGCCGGTTTGTGAATCTGCAGATTGCCCATGGAACTGGGATTGCCGCTCAACATCAGGGAACTGCCCGGATTCAAATGAGCACCCGCGGCAAGCCGCGCAAAAAACTGAACATAGGCAGAACTGCTGTTGTTAACCTTGATCTGGAACGTATAAGACCAGGTGCCGGATCCATTCATCGACAAGGTCGGGCCCGAAGTGATCTGGGCATTGGGAGAAGCGGCGAAGTTGAAAAGATCCTGAACGCCGGGAGTGCTGCCGCTCAGGTGGGGAAAGCTGATCGTAACCGATTGAGCATTCACCGGTCCGCCCGTGACGTACACACGGCACGGAATGTAATCGAGCTCCTGCCAGTCCTGCAGGTTGCCGCTGATCCAACTGGTGCTTCCCTTGGATTGGCCCTGCAGATCCAGCGAGACGCCCATCACGGCGGCTTGGCCCAAAAGCAGCCAGAGCGATGTGACGATCGCAGCCAGGAGGGTTGACTTCGAGTTTGGTTTCATAAGCGCGGAGTTCATTTCGATTATGAAAAAATTGTAGGGAACGGAGAAAAACCAACAATCGGGGCGAAGTCGCTTCGTTGCCCCGGTGAAAGGCGAAATGAGATCCCGGGGATTTCCCGGGACAGCCGAGCTAAGAAAACGGAGGAAGATTATCCGAGGTTAACGAGACGGGAAGAATCCGTAGCGCCATCCGGTCAATTTGGCGTTTCACGCTGAACCCAAGACGTGGCGTATTGCGTCAGTTCGCCGGCATCCTTCAAATTGAGCTTCCGCTTGATCTGCTCGCGATAATACTCAATGGTCTTGATGCTTAAATGCAGTTCTTCGGCAATGTCCCGGGTTTTTTTCCACTGACCGATCAGGCGGAACACTTCCATTTCCCGGTCACTCAAACTCTTGACCGGCGATTCCTGAATGTCGGTCTGGCCGCGAATCTGTTGCTGAAGCAAACGCGCCGCCAAAGCGTCACTGACATAGACCGCGCCGCTCAGCACCCGACGAATGGCCGTCAGGATTTTTTCCAGCGCCTCTTCCTTCATCAGGTAACCCAGAGCACCAGCGCGGAAGGCGATTTCCGCATAGATCGACTCGTCATGACCACTGACCACCAATACGGGTAAACGCGGATACTGCGCCTTGATGTTGCGCATGAGTTCCAGGCCGCTGCTATCTTTGAGGGAAATATCGGCTATAACCAGGTCGGGTTTGAGGGAAGTGATGGCATCCAGCGCGCGGGCGGCATTTTCCTCTTCTCCGCAAACCGTCATGTCCGACTCGCGATTGATGACCTGGGCAATGCCAAACCGCACGATCGCATGATCGTCCACGATCAGAATGCGGATCTTGCTACTCTTCGCTTCGCGTTGTTTTGGCGCGGCCATGCTGTGAACAATCCGTTGCTGGAGTCGCTCGAACCGGCTGTCCGGCTTGATCCCCTCAGACAAAGGTCACCTATACTGCAACAAGAACCGCCGAGCACGCAACCCCGGAAGTGGTTCACGGATCGAGATCGCAGATCCCAGCGCCCACCGCTTGCGGGCCGCCGCCCGCTTGACTCAAAGGCAACCGCACATAGACTCTCGGGATGCAATTTTGTTTCTGCTCCTGGAGCGCTGTGGCGCTTTTTTAATTCACGCAATGAAAAGACGCCCGTCCGTTCTCATCATTTTCCTCACGGTTTTCATCGACCTGATCGGCTTCGGAATTGTCGTTCCGCTGCTTCCGGTTTACAGCAAACATTATGGCGCCAGCGGATTGATGATCGGCGTCATTGGCGCCTCGTTCTCGGCCATGCAGTTTCTGTTCTCGCCGATCTGGGGCCGCTTGTCTGATCGTTACGGACGTCGGCCCATACTCCTGACCAGCACGGCTGGCGCAGCTTTGTCTTACGTGCTCTTTGCCCTGGCGTCGGGAATCGAGACTCACAGCACTGCGATCTGGGTTTTATTGCTGTCCCGCGCGTTTGCCGGTATCTGCGGCGGAAACATTACCGTGGCTCAGGCCTACATCGCGGATATCACCCCGCCGCAGGATCGCTCGAAGAAAATGGGGCTGATCGGAATGGCATTTGGTTTGGGCTTCATCTTTGGCCCGGTGATCAGTGGAATTGGTTTGAAGTTTCTTGGCAACACCGGCCCGGGCTGGATCGCCGCAGCTCTTTGTGCGGGAAATTTCCTGCTGGCCTTGTTTATTCTCGCGGAGAGCCGCAAACCGACCTCAGAACAGGTCAAACCTCGCCCGCGCTTTGCCCAATGGGGACACACTCTCGCACAGCCCAAAGTCGGCCTGTTGATCGGGATTTTCTTTCTGGCGACCTTTTGTTTCAGTTGCTTTGAAATCACTCTCCCGCTGTTGATCAATGACAATTTCCACCTCGGAATCGCCAACGACCAAACCCGCCCGGCGACCACCGTCATTTCGCTGTTTGTGTTTTGCGGATTGATCGGCGCCTTTATCCAGGGCGGAGCCATTGGCCGGCTCGTCAAAAAATTCGGAGAACCGCGGCTCATTGCCATCAGCCTTTTTCTTACAGGCGCCAGTTTCCTGCTGCTTCCCTTCATCAAAGGCGACGGGCAACTTCTCTGGGGCAAATTGTTCCATGAACAAGGTTTTCCGTGGGTAAAAATGCTGTCGGCGCTCGCTCTCCTGGCTGTTGGTTCAAGCCTCACGCGTCCACCTGTGTTTGGGCTGCTCTCGAATCTGACCTCCGCGGACGAGCAAGGCGCGACCATCGGTGTCGCTCAAAGTGCCGGCAGTTTGGCCCGCATTCTTGGCCCTCTTTTCGCCGCGACGGTTTATACACACATTCCGTCTTTGCCTTACTTGGTCTGTGGTGGAATTGCGCTGCTGGCGGGGGGCCTCGCGCTCCAGCGATTGCACGGCGCGCAGAGAATCCCAGCAAGCCCCGCCCCGGCGGCTTAAAGGCGGATGCGCGAGATCAGGCCGATGCCTTCAACTTGCGTTGCGCCTGCCGCAGCAACCCGTGCAGGCGAACTTGAAGCTTTCCAGTCAACTGCGAATAACGCGTCATCTGTTTTGCAGCTCCGACGAGCAACTTCACCATGCTGAGCGCGTCCGCGAGGCTCACGTATTCCGCCGCGATCCGGTTTCGTTCCGCGCAATTGTGATAATTTCCAAGGGCTACGCAAACGGCCGCAGTTTGGAAACCGAACTCCTGGTAAGCCGTGGCCTCGCAGGTGCCACCGCTCATCAGCGCCCGTTGAAATTGAAACCCTTTGTCCTTCGTTCGCAGCGCCGTCCCAACTTCACTCAAGAAACGCGTGCCCTCGGAATCGAAAATCGAGGTGCGATCGCCAACTCGAAGGATCACGCCCTGACCCATCTTGACTCCGGGCAATTCACGGCTGGTTTCCAGCGAAATAACCAACGCATTTTTGGGCAGGCTCCTCTCGGCTGCAACGGCCAAGGCACCCATGAAACCCACTGCCTCCGCGCGGGAAATCACGCCGATGACGTTGACCCGCGCACGGCTTCGCTGGAGTTCAATCACCGTGGCGAGAATGGCAGCGACTCCCACCAGATCGTCACAGGCGCGGCCATGAATACAACCGGACCGCAATTGAAAAGCGTTCAACTCCCAAACCGCAAACTGCGGCGGAGATTTGAAGGATTTGCTTGCGAGCAGTTCAAAGGATTTTTCCTTTCCGAGCCGTTTTCCCAATCGGCCCAACTCGCCGCCGGGCAGGAACCGAATCGGCGTTCCTGGTTTGAAAAAATCGTCCGGAACGCCACCCAAAAACCGGGTCTGAAATCGGGTTTTCGAGACGGCACGAACGATCTCAAAACCCGGATGGTCCAGATGTGCCGCGAGCACGATCGGGCGCACTTTTCGATTCGTCTGAAGCCGAACGAGGAGGTTGCCGAAGCGATCTCGCTCAAAGCTCAGGCCATGTTCCGCGCAAAGGCATTCTGCCTCCGCCCGAACGGCGTGTTCATGAAACGGTGCCGCCGGATGACTCATGAGCCGTTCAGCGATGTGGCAAAATTTTTTTGAAGTCATGGAACGTCTCGGGAAAAGCTTGGCTCACCTCAAAAACATCTGGGCCGCAGCGTCGGCAAACCGGAGCCCCTCGTCCGTCAGTTGAAAACGGTCCGACGCGACGCGACCCCAACCCTGCTCCACCAATTGATCTATTTCCTGCGACCAACCGCGCCGCAGATCATGACCGGTCGTTCGTTCGAAATCCGCAAACGGCCAGCCGGCCACCATTCGCAAACCAAACGCAGCCGTTTCACCGGCACGGGCCAGAGGCGAAAGTTCTTCCTTGGATTCGATGGCGCGTTTGCCTTTTTCCAACTGCTCGCAATAAAGCTGCGTGTTCGACCAGTTTTTGGTTCGGATTCCACGAACGTAACCGGTGGCACTGGGTCCCAATCCATAAAACGAACCGCCGCGCCAATAATTGACATTGTGCTGACAGGCCAGCGCCGGAACCAGCGAAGCTGAGGCAGACGCTTCCAATGCAGCGGCGTTGGCGGGCGCAACACCGGCGCGGGCGAAGTTCGCGATTTCGTATTGCTGGAAACCGTTCTTCAAAGCGCGGCTCACCAAAACCTCGTACATGTCGCAGGCCAAATCCTCGTTCACATTGATTTCCCCGGCTTTGAGTTGCGCAAAGAGTGGCGTGTCGTCCTCGTAGATAACCTCGTAGGTCGAAAGATGCTCGCTCTGCATCGCCAAAGCCTCGGTCAAGGTCGCCTGCCAGATTTCCATCGTTTGCTGCGGAATGGCAAACATCAGATCAACGTTAATGTTATCGAAACCTGCTTTCCGAAGAATGTCGAACGATTTAAAAACCATTTCCCGACTGTGAATACGGCCGAGTCGATCCAATAACCCTTCGTCCAGGGATTGCACGCCCATGGAAATCCGATTTACTCCGAAATCACGCAGCAACTTGGCTTTGTCGAGAGAAACGGTCGCGGGATTGCATTCGACCGTCCACTCTTTCGCGCCAGTAAGATTCAGTCGTTCCATGGTGCGCAGGACATCCTCCCACTGACGTAAGTTGAGCAGCGAGGGAGTGCCGCCGCCGAAGAATATCGTGCGCGGCTTCAAATCATCCGCGACCAACTCAAGCTCTCGAATCAGGGCGCCGACGTAGCGATTGACCAACTCTCCGCTGGACGCCTCGGAAAAGAACGCGCAATAACTGCATTTCTGGGCACAGAACGGCACATGCACATAAAGGCTTTCTACCGGGTGAGACGTATCGGGCATACGTGTTACGCTAGCCGACGCAGCGGCGCAGAGCTAATCAAAACCATTGCTGGCGGATTGCTGGCTCCGGAATTCCGCCGGGGCTGAGAGGGCTTGCTATCAAAACTACTCAATTTGGAGAGCTTGATCCAAAAACTGTGGCAACTGTGACAGAATAGCGGTTTCACTCACAACCAGAGTGGCCCCGGCCTTAGATGCCTCAGACTGCAATGTGTCGGCGTCCTCGGGCGAAAAAGCGATCACCGGAATGTGTTTTGTCCCGGCGTTCTGGCGCAGATCGGCGATCGCGGCGCAGACACTTTGGCGAGTGGAGATCAGGTCAATCAACACGATCATCGGCATTTCCGCCTGCGCACAAGCCACCAACTTGGTCCCGTCAGCGAGGGTTTGAACCCGATACTTCAAGTCTTGGAGACGATTCACCAATTGGCTTCCGGGCAAAAGCCTCTCATATACAATCAGCGCCAAAGGTTGAATCATGCTGCCAAGAATGAAATGGGAGTTCACAAATTGCAAAAATTTTCCTTTGGCGGCGCAAAGAGGCATGCGCAAACGTCGCCAAGGCAAGCTCGAGGAATTGCCACTTGACGGCTGAAACGTAAAAATTTAGTGTTTTCATGAACGGTAAAGATTTGCTGGAAGGCCAGCGCGCGAAGTCGGAAGATAAAACTTGCCGACTTTTTTGTTCCCCACGTGGGTTTACGTTCAAGGAAACTAATATGAACGCCGACTTTTTAGCGGTCCTAGAATACTGGGAAAAAGAAAAAGGCATCAGCCGCGATGTCCTCACTTCGGCTGTACAGGAAGCATTGTTGACGGCCGCCAAAAAAGCCGTGGGCCCAGCCCACGAACTGCGCGTCGCGATCGAGTCCAAAACCGGCGACATCAAGGCATTCGCTAAACTCGTCGTTTCCGACAAGGTGATTTCCAAACACGATCAGATTTCCGTTTTTGATGCTCGACGCATTAAGTCCGACGCTCAGATCGGCGAAGAACTGGAAGTGGAAGTTACACCTACGGGCTTTGGACGTATTGCCGCACAATACGCCAAACAAGCCTTGATGCAGCAGATTCGCCGGGCGGAAAAAGCATTGATTTTCACAGAATTTAAGGATCGCGTCGGCGATATCATCAGCGGAACGGTCAGACGCTTTGATCGTTCGGATGTCATTGTCGATCTGGGCAAGTACGAAGCCCTCCTTCCGAATCGCGAACGCGTTCCCACTGAAGAATATCAGATTGGCGAACGAGTCCGCTGTTACGTTAAAGCTGTTGAACAAGGGCCGCACGGACCGGAAATCATCTTGTCCCGGGCGGATCCGCGCTTCGTCATCAAGTTGTTCCAACTGGAAGTTTCCGAAATCAGCGACGGCACCATTGAAGTAAAAGGAATCGCCCGCGAACCCGGTTTCCGCACCAAACTGGCCGTATGGACGCGCGACGAAAAAGTCGATCCGGTCGGCGCCTGCGTCGGCTTGCGTGGTCAGCGCGTGAAGAACATCGTTCGCGAGTTGAACAACGAGAAGGTGGATATCATCCGCTGGGATTCGAACATCAAGAATTACATCAACAACGCGCTGGCGCCTGCCAAGCTCAAGAGCTTTGAAGTGGATGAGGCGCGCAAACGCGTTCGCATTCTCACGAGTGAAGACCAGTTATCCCTGGCGATCGGTAAACGCGGCCAAAATGCCCGGCTGACCTCCAAGCTGACCGGTTGGCAGGTGGACATCGATGCCGAACACATCGTCACCAAAGGTTTTGAAGAAAAAGTGGCTGAAGCGGTGGAATCCCTGGCGGCTATCCCTGGAATCACCCGCGAGCAGGCCGACGTCTTGGTCCATCACGGATTGACCCGTTTGGAAGATTTGTTGCAGGCCGATGAAAGTGATTTGTCCAGCATTCCCGAGATTGGCGAGCAGGCGCCTGCGATTCTCGAAGCTGTGCGCGCCGAAGTGGCGAAGCGCTCTTTGAAGGTGGGAGAATCCCCCGTTTCCAGTTGATTATGGCTGGCGACCTCGTCACGCCTGTTGTAATGTGGTCCCTATGACGGCTGACAGTCAGAACCTGCTAGCGCAGGAATTGAGTCGGTTTGCAGTGAAACAGAATTATGCCCGTTCGTATTTACGATATTTCAAAGAAGCTCGGTCTGGAGAACAAACAAGTTCTCGTGAAGGCCAAAGAACTCGGCATTGCCGCCGCACGAGTCGCTTCCAGCTCACTCGATAAAATCACCGCCGAATACCTCGAAGAACAGCTTCGCAAGGATCACCCGGGCCTGAACGGGCCCGCCGCAGAACCAGCCCCCGTCGCTCCGCCACCTGTCATCGACGAGCCCATCAAGGTCGTCTCCGCACCGCCTCCTCCACCGCCAGAACCGGAAGCAGCGCCGGAACCGGAACCCGCGCCAGCCGCGCCCGCGCCCGTTGAACCGGAACCGGTCATGGCGCACTCTGCCCCGGTGGAAGCTCCCGTCACCGAGGAGATCGCCGCGGTGGCTCAAGAAGTTTCCCGGCCAGTAGAGGATGCCGCCGCTCCGGTTGCCGTCGAACTGCCTGCTCCGGTTGTTGCAACCCCAGCGCCGCCGCCAGTTCCAGCCGGTCCTAAACTCGGGGAAAAAGTTGGCTTCGTTCAGTTACCTCAAAGACCCGCTCCGAAAACAGGGGACAAGGTCGGCAGCGTCCGGCTGCCCGCCGCCCCAGCGCGTCGGCCAGAACCGAGCCGGCCGGAGTACCCAAAGCGCGGTGATAACCGCAATATCCGCGGCGGAAATTATCCCGCGGGCGGCCAAACCGGCCGTTTTGGACAACAGCAACGCGGTCCGGCCCCGCGCCCCGAGACTCCCGCCAAACCCTCTCTGCCGCCAGATGCGCAGGTGATTGTCATCAAGCCGCCGATCGTTGTCCGCGAATTGGCGGAGCAACTGAAGCAGAAGCCTTTCAAGATTATCGCCGACCTGATGGAAGCCGGCGTTTTTGCGAACGTCAATCAGGCCATCGACGAAGCCACGGCAGAAAAAGTTTGCGCCAAATACGGCGTCCGGTTCGAAGTCGAAAAACGCGAACGCGGCGGCGGTGTGGTTCATGCCCCGATCAAGAAGGTTGAACTCGACCAGGAAGATAAAGCGGAGGATCTCAAACCCCGCGCCCCGGTCGTCACCATCATGGGTCATGTCGATCACGGCAA
>JBQCEJ010000507.1:0-11292 GCA_051960355.1 Verrucomicrobiota bacterium
GTCATCGAAAATATCCAGGTGCCTTTGCTGTACCAGGGCAAGGACGTTCGGGATTATGAGGATCGCTGTCTGGAGTTGGCGAAAATCGTCGGATTGGGCTCGCGGCTGCATCATCGGCCGAATCAGCTTTCCGGCGGCCAGCAGCAACGCGTGGCCATTGCGCGTTCCCTGATCAATGACCCGCTGTTGATCCTGGCGGACGAGCCGACCGGAAATCTGGATTCGCGCACCGGCCAGGAAGTCCTGGAGTTGATCGACCAACTTAACGCGCAGGGAAAAACGATCGTGCTCGTGACGCATGATGATCAGATCGGCAATCGCGCGCATCGGGTCATTCACATGCGGGATGGTTTGATTGATCGCGAGATCATCAATCGTCCGGAACCAGTGGGTCACGTTTCGCAAACGGCTGTCGCATGAACCCATTCAATTTCCAGTTTGCCAGCACGGTGCGTTTGGGTTTGAAGAGTCTGATGCTCCACAAGCTGCGCACCGTTTTGACCATGCTCGGGATCATCTTCGGCGTGTGCTCGGTGATTGCCATGCTCGCCATCGGTGAAGGCGCATCGTATGAAGCGCAGGAAGCGATCAAAAAACTCGGCAGCCAGAACATCATCATCCGCAGCGTGAAACCACCGGAGGATACGCGGGCGTCGGGTTCCGGACGCAGCATCGGAGTGGAATACGGCCTGACCTATGATGACGGGGCGCGCATCCAATCGACCATTGCCGGAGTCGTGCGCGTGCTGCCGGTTCGCATCATGCGTGAGAACGTTCTGTTTGCGAAGAACAGCGCGCCTTCGCAGATCATTGGCACCTGGCCTTCGTATCCGGAGATGGTGGGCCTGGATATCGTTCGTGGCCGGTTCCTTTCTGAGATCGACGAACGCGGCCAGGAGAATGTCTGTGTATTGACCACAGGGCTCGCCGGGCGGTTGTTTCCTTATCAAGATCCGCTGAATGAATCCATCAAGGTCAATTCGTTTTACTATCGCGTGGTCGGTTTGGTCCGGGAAAAAAACCTGCCCGAGCAGCGGACACAGTCGGGCAAAACGGAGGGCAATCCGCTGGACAACAATGTGTACATCCCGCTTTCAACCGCCCGGTCTCGTTTTGGCGAAACCCTGATCCGCCGCTCGGCGGGCAGCCTTGAGATTGAAAAGGTTCAATTGCATCAATTGACGATCCAGATGAAGGACATCGCGGCGGTGGAGACCGCCGATCCGGAAATCAAGGCGCTCCTCGGGCATTTTCATAAGAAGACGGATTATGAAACGATTGTGCCGCTGCAATTGCTTCGCCAGGCCGAACAAACCAAACGCATTTTCAACATCGTCTTGGGATCCATCGCCGCGATTTCCTTGCTGGTCGGCGGCATCGGCATCATGAACATCATGCTGGCCACGGTAACGGAACGGACGCGCGAGATTGGCATCCGTCGCGCGCTCGGGGCCAAACGTCGTCATATCACGCTGCAATTTCTCGTGGAAACCGTCGTGCTGTCGATCGGCGGCGGATTGATCGGGGTCGTCTGCGGTATTCTCGTTCCGCTCATCGTTTCGCAACTCACGACGATGAAAACGATCATCACGCCGTGGTCGGTGCTGCTGGCCTTCTGCATATCAGGCGCGGTTGGAATTATCTTCGGACTGTATCCGGCTAAGGCGGCGGCGCGTCTCGATCCGATCGAGGCACTCCGGCACGAGTGACGCGTCGGCGGGGAACATTTGCTCCCGGCAACGAGATCCCCGGAAAAGCCGCCCCGTCGGAAAAAGCTTCGCTTGCATGCGGGCCAATCAGGAGCACGTTAAGCTTTCGGGAAAACACTTTCTCGATCGGCTGAGATGGTGATTGAGGCCGTGCGGAGTAGCTGGTTGCGGGAAGCAGCCCATTGGCTGCCGGGTGCGACGCAGCTAGATTCGGTGGCAAGGTGCCAATTTAGCACAGCACATGCAGACTGCAGAGACTGAGCGGGTGAAAAATGAAGCTGGCGGTGAATCGCCAGGCGAGCGCATTCGAGTGTTGTTGATCGAAGACAACCCGGGCGACGCGCGTTTGATTCAACTGATGCTGAACGACGACGGTCTCGATGCCTTTCGCGTGGAACCGGTCGATCGGCTGGGGCGCGGGCTGGAACGCCTGGCGCAGGGGGGATTTGACATTGTCCTTTCCGACCTGTCGCTTCCTGACAGTCAGGGCCTGGAAACATTTCTACGACTCCACGCGCATTCGCCGCAGATGCCGATCATCGTCTTGAGCGGGTTGAGCGATACGACAGTTGCGGTGAACGCCGTGCATCGTGGCGCCCAGGATTTTCTGGTGAAAGGGCAGGTGAACGGTCCGTTGCTGGCCCGCGCCATCCGTTACGCGATTGAACGCAAAGGCATGTCGGAACAACTGCATCGCTACGCCGATGAGTTGCGCAAAAGGAACGTTCAGCTTGAGGCGGACTTCAATATGGCGCGCGAGATTCAACAGATTTTTTTGCCGAACGAATATCCGACCTTTCCACACCGGGTTTCCACTGAGGAAAGTTCTTTGAAGTTTACCCATCGTTACATCCCGGCGGCGGCTGTGGGCGGGGACTTCTTTGAGTTTTTTTCGATCAACGACACGACCGGAGGCATTCTGATCTGCGACGTGATGGGCCACGGAATGCGCGCGGCCTTGATCACGGCGATCATGCGCGGGCTGATCGAAGAATTGATGGCGGTGGCCGGGGAGCCCGGTCGGTTTCTGACGGAGATCAACCGCAGCCTCCGTGCGATCCTGCGCCAGACGCGCGAGCCATTTCTGGCCACGGCGGCTTATGCCGTGGTGGATGTCTCCAACGCGGAACTGCGCTTTGCCAATGCGGGTCATCCGCATCCTCTTCTGCTGAAGCCCGAGGCGGGCACGGTCGAGCCGCTCCGGAAATATGATCCTCGGCATGGCCCGGCTTTGGGGCTCTTCGAGCGCGCGGTTTATCCGACCTGCAAGATTCCGCTCGACGCGGGTGACGAAGTCTTTTTTTTCACCGACGGCATTTACGAGGTGAATAATCATCAGGGCGAAGAGTTCGGCCAGGAACGGTTGTTGCAGTTTGTTCGCCGCAATGTGTCCGTGCCCATGGACGCTTTGTTCGATGAGATATTGCGCGAAGTGCAAACGTTTTCCGGGACCGATGAATTCGAAGACGATGTTTGTCTGGCCAGCGTTCAGTACGCCCGGCCGCGGGTGCTTGCGCCTGGTATGGCGGTAATTGCCGGCGCCAAGTAGGCGTTGACCCTAGTGGATTTTTTTTCGTGGACAAGGATACTGGTTCAGATGCAACACGCTTCACCAACCAAATTGCTCGTGAGACACGCGCGCGCGCAAAAGTTTCTGAAGTCCACTGGCCGCTGGACGCGAAGAACCGAGGCGGCGTGCAATTTTCCCAACATGGTAAACGCCATTCACACTTGTTTGGCCTCCGGTATTCAGGATGTCCAGGTCGTGCTGCGCTTCGAGGGCGATACCATGGACCGATGCTTCCCGTTGAATTGTTCCTGATCTGCCGCTGCCAATAAATTCCTTGGTCGCGACGCTTCCGACGTTTAGCCTTCCGCGATGATTCATGTTGGTAATGGCTATGACGTTCATGCGTTCGTCGAGGGACGCAAAACCATTTTGGGCGGCGTGGAAATTCCGCATCCAAAAGGGCTCGATGGCCATTCCGACGCAGATGTTTTGATGCATGCCATTTGCGACGCCATTCTCGGCGCGCTGGGCGAAGTCGATATCGGCCACTTCTTTCCCAATACCGATCCCCGCTGGAAGAACGCTCCCAGCAAAGTCTTTTTGCAGGAAGCCGCGCGCCAGGTCAGCCTGCGCCAAGGCAGAATCATCAATGTGGATTCAACGATCATCGCCGAAGCACCCAAGATTTATCCGCACATTCCTCAGATGAAACAGCAACTCGCCGCCGCATTGGGAATTCCCGAAAAGAAAATCGGGATCAAGGCGACCACCAACGAGCGGATGGGATTTATCGGTCGGGAAGAAGGCGTTGCGGCCATGGCCGTCGCGAGTATCGATCTGCCTGAATAAACTCCTTTGAGTCATGCCAAAAGCTGAAATCAGTTGGAAACGGGTCACCGAAGAAGGCGTTAAAATCCAGGTTTACGCGCGCAAAGTCGGCCGCGACTGGCTTTTCTTTCACCGTGGAAAGCGCTTTGACCAATGGCAGGAAGTGCCGGAACCGCCGCTGGAGGACTGGCTGGAACTCCTGGATGCCGTGCAGCGCTACATTACTCGACGTCGGTACCAACCGATCGATGAGGAACTTCTGCGGCGAAAAATTCACGAGCTGTTTCCCGATGCGGATGTGTGAGCCCTTGAAGCTACGCTTTCAGCCGATCGCGCTCCCAAATTGTCACTGACTTGCCGCAGCGGCTTCTTTACTCTCGCGGACTCATGACCAAGCCACCGTTGATTTTGATTTCTGCCAGCATTGAAAAGGCCGGAGTGGAATTTGCGGATCGCTCCATCAGCCTTTCGGAAGCTTACCCGCGCGCGATTGCTGATGCCGGCGGAATTCCACTGACACTGCCGGTTGGCAGATCCCGTGAACTCATCGCCGAATGCGTACGCCGATCCGACGGCATCCTGCTGACGGGCGGAGACGACATTGAGCCAAAGCTATACTCTGACGACGTGCCCGCGAAATTGAGACGAACCGTGGAAACGACTCCCGATTGTGGCGAACGGGATTTCCGGGAACTGCTCTTGATCGACGAAGTCTTCCGGCAACGCAAACCGCTGCTCGCCATCTGCCGTGGACACCAGTTGCTGAACATTGCTCTTGGCGGAACTTTGATCGTGGACATCCCATCGCAGCTGCCCGAAGCCATTGAACATCGCCGAATGGACCAGCGCAGCGAAGTTGTCCATGAAGTGCGATTGACAGCGCAATCGTTAATCTCCAAGATAACTCGCAAGAAAATTCTGGGCGTGAACAGCACGCATCACCAGGCGGTTGCTCGTGTGGCTAAGCCGTTGCAGGTGACCGGGGCCAGCGCAGATGGGGTTGTGGAAAGCATGGAACTAAAACCTGAAGCGGCGCAGTTGCTTCCTTTCCTGTTGGCCATGCAGTTTCATCCCGAGCGCCTCGCGAATCGATATCCGGAGCATCGCTCGGTGTTCTGTGCATTCACGCAAGCCTGTTTTCACCATAGTAAAAAATGATTATGAAGGGCAATATTCTGGTCGTAGATGACGTTGCGGAAATCCGCGATTTGCTCGCTACCGTTTTACGCGGAGACTACAAGGTGACCGAAGCGGACAGCGGCGCCGCGCTTCGAGAGCTTTTTTCCCAGACGCAACCCGATGTCGTGTTGCTCGACATCAAATTGCCGGATGCCGACGGACTTGATCTGCTGCCCGAAATCAAAAAGCAGTGGCCGGAAGCCGAGGTGATTGTCCTCACCGGTAATGCGACCTTTGAAGCCGCTGTCGAAGCCACCAAACGCGGCGCCTACCATTTCCTCAACAAGCCTTTCGACACTCAAGGCCTGCTCGTCACCGTAGAGCGCGCGCTGGAACACAAGCAGCAGAACGAAGAAAACAGCACGCTGCGGAAGGCGCTTTCCACGATGAGCGGCGGTTCATCCCCCGTTTTCCAGAGTGCCTCAATGCAGTCCGTCGTGCGCACGGTGGAACGCGTCGCTCCCAGCGATGTTTCCATCCTGATCACCGGCGAAAGCGGCACGGGCAAGGAAGTCATTGCGGACCTCATCCACGCCATGAGCCCGCGCAGCAAAGGGCGGATCATCAAAATCAATTGCGCCGCGTTGCCCCGCGAGTTGATCGAACGCGAACTGTTCGGCTCGGTCAAAGGCGCTTTTACCGGCGCTCACTCGGATCGCGATGGACTTTTCCGTCAGGCCGAAGGTGGCACGTTGTTCCTGGCTGAGCTTTCCGAAATGCCCATCGACACCCAGAGCAAGCTTCTGCGCGTTCTTCAGGATCAGGAAGTCCGGCCCGTCGGAGGGAAGGTGAGCTACAAAACCAACTGCCGCATCGTCGCCGCGACCAACCGCAAAACGGACGAAGCGATCAAAGACGGCAAGCTCCGTGAAGATTTATTTTATCGCGTCAGTGCCATTTCCGTTTATCTGCCGCCCTTGCGTGAGCGTCAGGAAGACATCATGCCGCTCGCGAACGCTTTCCTGAAACGTTTTGTCGCTCAGTCCAACCGCCCGATCCGCGGATTCAGTGATGCCGCCGTGGAGCGATTGACCGAGTTTGAATGGCCCGGCAATGTCCGCCAGTTGCAGAATGAAATTCAGCGAGCCGTCCTGCTCTGTGAAAGCCTGGAAATCGATTCCACCGATCTTTCTATTACCAACGTAAAGGCCGAATCTGATCAAAGCACCGACACGAATTTCACTCTTTTGGAAGGCGTGGAGCGCAATGCCATTGTTCAGATGTTGAAAGAAACCGGCGGGAACAAACTGGAAACGGCCAAACGCCTTGGCATCGGCCGCCAGACGCTTTACAACAAGATCAAAGGCTACGGCATTGATCTCTAGTTAGTTTCGGGCACCCGAGAAAGTCGCCGAGAGAGTTTTTAGTTCGTGAGTGCCACGCTCAGCGCGATGATGCCTCTGCCTGTTCAGACGTTTATCCCCGCAGATACGTTGTAATTCCTTCTTGGAAGGAACCGTGTTTAAGCTCAAGCAGATCGTCTGCTGGCCGTCCGTCGCCCACGTTGTCTTCCTGCAACATCAGCACCTGATCACGATTCAACGGCGGGACGCGATGGAGCAGCTTGTTGAACACGCCCTCAACTAAGCCGGCTTGCGCGCGCGCAATTCCCAACGGCAGGTGAAGCTTGAAGCGCTTGCGTTGCATCGCCTTCAGAATCGCGTCCACAATTTCGTTTAACGTAAAAACTTCCGGGCCGGCCAGTGTGAACGTTTGGCCAACGGCCCGCGGTTCATTCAGTGAGTTCACAAAGGCTTTCGCCACTTGATTCACATGAACCGGTTGGAAGCGGGATTCACCGCTGCCCAGAATCGGAACCGCCGGCGACCGTCTGATGATGCCCGCAAACAGATTCACAAAACCATCGCCTGGGCCGTAGATGATCGAAGGGCGAAAAATCGTCCAGTCCAGCCCGCTTTGCCGAACCAGCTCTTCCGCCGCCCATTTCGATTGATGATAGCGCGCCACGGCATTGGGCCGGGTGCCAAGCGCGCTCATGTGAACAAAACGCTTCACGCCGGAGTTCTGCGCCGCCATGATCATGTTCCGCGTTCCCTCCGTGTGAACCTTTTCGAATGTCTGCTCGCCGACTTCACTGATGATTCCAACGAGGTGAATCACCGCGTCCAATCCAGTGGCAGAATCCGCCAGCGAATGGGCGTGGAGAACATTGCCGGAACGAACTTGAGCAGAGCATCGAGCGGCCTCGGCCTGAACTTTTCGCGAGTTCGGATTTCGCGCGAGAAGATGAATGGTGTGTCCCGCACGCTGCAGTTCTCTCACGACAGCGCCGCCGACAAAACCGGTTCCTCCTGTCACCAGAACGTTCATAAATTCACCGTTGCAGATTCACGACTACGCCAGATCCGAAGCACGGCGGCCCTTCGCGAATGTTCTTCGGCCAAACCTCACGCCAGCTTTGCTAGTTCGCTGCGCGTCAAGTCCACTAACGGTTTGATGGTCGCCGCATCGAACTGGAACTTCGCTCCGGCAGCTTCGAACAATTCGGGCAAAGGCCGCGAACCACCCAATTCCAGCGACTGTTTGTAGGCATTGAGCGCCTTGGCTTTGTCGCGTTTGGAATTGGCCCAGACCTGAAGCGCGCCGAGCTGGGCAATCCCGTATTCGATGTAGTAAAACGGATGCAGGAAGATGTGGAGCTGGCGGTGCCAAAGGTAGGCGCGGCTTTTGTCGTAGCCACTCCAATCCACGTCTCCGCCGAAGCGATCCATCAATTCCAACCAGGCCAGTGAACGTTCCGCGCGCGTGTGGCCCGGATGCGTGTAAACCCAGTGCTGAAAAGCATCCACCGTCGCGATCCATGGAAAAATTCCCAGGATGCCTTCGAGGTGGGTCTGTCGGGCGCGATTTGCGTCGTCAGGGGAGTAGAACGACTCAATGAATTCGTTGCCGAGCAGTTCCATGCTCATCGAAGCGACTTCGCAGAATTCGATCGGCGCGTTGCGATACGAATAGAGATCTTCGTTGCGCGTGGCCAGGGCATGAAACGCATGGCCGGCCTCGTGCAGAATCGTTTCGACATCGCGCTGCAATCCAACCGCATTCATGAAGATGAACGGCAGCCGTGATTCAGCCAACGTGGATTGATACCCGCCGGGAGCTTTGCCTTTGCGGTTGTCGAGGTCCAGCAAGCGCAGGTCCTGCATCTTTTGGAAGCCACCGGCCAGTTCTCGGTCGAGTTGGTTGAAGATGGTCTGCGTGCGGGAAATCATCTGGTCCACTCCCGCGAACGGCTTGAGCGGCGGACGGTTTAACGGGTCCACGGACAGATCCCACGGGCGCACTTTCTCCACCTGCAATTGGCGCGCGCGCTCCGCTTGCAGTTCCCGGACGGCTGGCATGATTTCCTGCGCCACAGCGTCGTGAAACTGAGCGCATTCGGCGGGCGTGTAATCAAAGCGGCCCATCCGGCGGAAGGCGTAGTCGCGGTAATTGTCAAAACCGGCATTATGCGCAATCTGCTGGCGAAGCTTGATCAGCTTGTCAAAAAACTCCTCGAACTTTTCCGCTTCCTGCAAGCGGCGGTTCGCGACGACTTCCCACGCTTCTTTGCGCAAGCTGCGATCGGGTTCTTCCAGGTAACGGCCCATCTGCACCAGCGTGCGTTCTTCACCGCGAAAGATGACCGTCAGTGAGCCGCTGAGTTTTTGGTACTGCTGGCTCAGCTTGGCTTCTTCGGTTTCCAGCGCGACGTTTTCCGGTCGGAACAATTCCACCTGATTCCGCGTGTCGCGATCAAACACCTGGAAGCGTTCTTTGGAAAGTTGTCCGCGTTGCGGATGCGCCATGAAAATCTTGGCGAGGGCAAACTGACGCGGCTTGGTTTCTGGCTCGATCTTCTCCACGAATTCGAGATAAGCCTTCTCTGCCGCGGGGCTGTCGGTGTGACAGGTCATCGCGATGTAGCGCTTGGAACTTTCCTCGTCGAGCGCGGCGCTCAATTCGCTCCATTCGTACAGCCATTGTTCCAAAGCCGCCGCGTTGGTCGCTGCCTTGGCGCGCTGTTCCAGTTGCTCGAACAGCGGCTGAATCTGTGTCCAGTCGCCCAGATTGATTTCCGTCGGAACAAAACGACGCGGTTTATGCGCGGGCAAATTTTGGAACGGCAGTGAATTCATCACGCGAAGATAACCCGCGCGGAAAGGGTGAGCAATGCTCCGAGAAGGCTTTTTGGCTGTGAATACTGCGGAGAAACGCCCCGGTGCTTTACCGGGTGGATTCCGGGCGATTCGGGCTCCGGTCAGCGCGGACGGTTTCGTTCTTTGCTCAAACGCTTGAGAACGCGTTGGATATCCTGGCTTGCAAAGATCTGTTCCAGGCTGAGCCTGGTTTTGCGTCGCCAGTTCGGACGTTCCTTGTAAGTGCCGGGCATATTCTGCGGCTGCGTTTCTCCCAGCAGATCTTCCAGGTTCACCAGCACAACTTCTGCGGGACTGCGAGCGAGCCAAGCCAGACACGCGTTCCGAATGCGGCTGGCGTTCGAATCCGCCTTGAGAAATCCCTGACGCCGCAAAAACGCCGCGAGCGCTTGGTTCGATTTCCGGCGGCCCGCGCGTTTGGCCTGAAGCTGCGCTTTGGGAATCAACCCGAGCTTGCGTTGTTCGCTGATGTCCAGCGCTTGCAAGTGCGCGGCAAAGGTCGGCGTGTCATGCGTGTTGAGGCTCGCCACGGATTGTGCGGGCGGTGTCCGCAAGGCCGAGTCCGGATCGGGCTGTTGCTCAAACTGAAGCACGAACATTTCGCTCAAACCGTGCCGGTGCATGCCCGCGTTGACTTCCGGCGGTACCGTTCCGAGATTTTCCCCGACCAAGGTTGTTCGGTGGCGATGCGATTCCAGGCTGAGAATCGCGTGAAGTTCTTCCGCCGGATAGTTCACATAAACGCCTTGGGTTGGAGCAAAACCTTGCGAGATCCAGTACAACCGATGCAATCCCATCACGTGATCAATACGCAGCCGCTGCGTGTGCCGCATCTGGAACTGCAAAAACTGAATCACGTGGCGATAACCCAGCTCGCGAATGCGCTGCGGGTGCAACGGCGAAAATCCCCAGTTCTGGCCTTGCGTGAAAAAATGGTCCGGCGGCGCACCCACGTTGGCGGCGAGCGCGAAATGGTTTCGCTCGCGCCAGATGTCATAACTGTCAGGGTGCACCCCGAGCGGCAAATCGAGATAGAATTCGCATCGGCTTTCGCGCGAGCGGGCAACGAGTTGATCCATCTGCTCCTGCGCGAGCCACTGCACGTAAAGGTGAAATCCCTTCGTCTTTGGATCGAAGTCTCCCTCGCGAAGTTCACCGTCCCGCAAACGTTTCGGCCAGTTGCGCCAGGAGGTTTTCTGACCATCGCAAACGGCGCGGAACCGCGCGTAATCTTCGACTTCGGGGCGGTTCGTAAGAAATTGCTCGAAGGCGGAACGCCGGGCACTCGCTCGATCGAAGAAGAAGCGTGCGAGAATTTCCAGAATGCTCCGCCGGACGGCCCATTGGGATTGATAATCGATCAGCGGATTTTTGCGAAAGTCCGCGAGCCGCTTCTGAAAGGCGATCGACCCAGCCAGCTTTTGCGCTTCCGGACAGCTCGCAAATTCCGGCACGCGGGGAATGTCGAGATAGAACTCATTCCAGAACAAACGGCTCGCCGGCGAATAAGGGCTGGGGTCGCAAGCGGGTTGATCCAGGAATGCCGCGAGCAAAGGCAGGGTGCCGCCGAGCTTGCTTCCGTGCGAAGCGGTCCAGGCGCAAAGTTTCTCCCAATCAGAAAAATTTCCGGCGCCCCAACTCTCTTTCGAATGCGCGGCGTAGAGTGGTAGAAAAATTCCCCACTCGCGAACTCCCGGTTTGGAATAGCTCTTCGTCGGTGCGGAAATGAGAAGGGAACGAACGCGGCGATTTCCCAGTTCCAACTCCAGGTGGTGGTAACCGAACGGCAACGCCGGCAAGGGAAGCTGGGCGGTGAAGTATCCAACTCCGTTCACCCGAACCGTTTCGCTGGAAGCACTTCTCAGGTTCAGCGAAGTGACTTTTTCCTGGCCGCCTTCGAGTCGAA
>JBQCEJ010000508.1:0-17860 GCA_051960355.1 Verrucomicrobiota bacterium
AGTGGGATGGTTGGAGGAGCGGACCCCGGGTTAATTTTATCCGATGAAAACCCTGCTCCCCAAAAAAGCCAGCGGCTTTACCCTGATTGAACTGTTGGTGGTCATTGCCATTATCGCCATTCTGGCGGCCATGTTGCTGCCAGCTCTGGCCAAGGCCAAAGCCAAGGCGAAAACCATCAGTTGCTTGAATGGCATGCGGCAGATTGGCCTCGCCACGCGGATGTATGTGGACGACAGCAACAACACTCTCATGCTGTGGCGGCGTGCGGCCTCCTTGCCAGGCTGGCAAACCGTCACGATTGACAATTCATTTGTCGTGCAAGGTTCGGGTAATTTCTATTACTGGGAGGACATGCTTCGGCTCGGTGGGTATGCCCCAACCGTTAAAATATTCGACTGCCCATCGGTGACCGCCAAAGCCGGGGCGGCGACGACCGGAACGACCACCAACAACTATGTGGGAATCGGCATCAATCGTCCGGGTTTTGGCGTGAATCGAGACAATGCAGCCGCTTCAAATCCCCTGGTGCGTGATGGCAACGTATTGCACCCCTCCGACTCCCTGGTTTTTGCCGACTCGGGACTGGTTTCGCCCGCGACGCAAAACAACTCCAATCCCGATGCATGGGTTGAGGTAATGGGCGCGGTTGGCGGCGACGATGGGACGGGCAGCACTTATTTCAAATCACCGACCAGTGCCGGAGCCAGCTGGTGGAACAATGATCCGACCCGCTCGGTGCCGCGGCATCAGGGGCGGTTGAATGCCGGTTGGTATGACGGCCATGCCAGCCTGATCAAGAACAGCAGCATCGGCTACCAGTATGCCAATGGTGATCCGGAGGCGTTGTGGGATTTGAAGTAAAGGCCCACGATTTGGGTGATTGATAGTTCAAAAAAATGATTTTGCCGGGACGAGCATAAGGTTCAAACAACACCAGAAATCCATGAATCGAAGACACTTCATCCGCTTGAGTTTGACCGCTACGGCGGTCGCCGCGACCGGGTGCCGGGCCGCCGACGGTTTAGCAGCATCGCCGCAACTGAAAATCAAACGCGGCCTTGGCATAACCACGGGCAAAGACAATGGCTGGCGGCGCAAACTTCAACTGTCCGGCGCGCGCTGGTTTTATTCCTGGTCCAAGAATCCGCCGGAGCACATTCCCGAGGGCATCGAATTTGTTCCCATGATCTTCGGCCAGATGAACGGGCAAACCATGGCGCAGGCGGGCGCAGAATTTCAGGATGGCAAGCTGAAGCAGGTTCTTGGCTTCAATGAGCCGGACGAAAAGCACCAATCGAACATGACGGTGGAGCAGGCGCTGGATCTGTGGCCGAAACTCATGAAGTTTGACATCCGTTTGGGCAGTCCGGGTTGCGTTCATCCCGATCGGGAATGGATGAAGGCCTTCATGAAAGGAGTGGAGGAACGCTCTCTGCGGGTGGATTTCGTGGCGGTTCATTCCTACGGCGGATTGGATGCGGACGCGCTGATTCGTCGTTTGGAGGCGGTGCATGAACTTTTTCAGCGGCCGATCTGGATTACGGAATTCGGGGTGGGCGACTGGCAGGCCAAAACCCGCGCGGAAAACCGCTATCAGCCGGAGCAGATCGTGAAGTTCATGGAGAAACTGCTGCCCCGCCTTGACGCGCTCGATTTAGTGGAACGCTACGCCTGGTTCCCGGCCAGCCCGGACAATAAAGCGCTGGGGCCGGGTGCGCTCTTCGCGGAGGACGGTTCCCTGACGCACGTCGGCGAAGCCTACTGTTCGCTTTGAACGACAGCGGAGCTTCGGTCGAAGACAAAGTTTCGCGCCAAAGCCAATACGAAAGCTTGCCGGCTTTTAGTGACAGTCTTTTCCGCCGGGCTGGGGAACCCCAGCTTTAGGCAGTCACGGATGCCCGCCGCTACACCGCAGGTGCGGAATCTTTGTAGCCCCCGACCGAAAAACCAAGCCAAGCTCCGTAGGAGCGGCATATCAACAACGCGATGTCGCTCCTAGGGAGCTTTTGATTCAGTCGAGACGGGATTCTGATGACCGATTCGCCCAGCACCGTTGAGCCGAAGCAGCTCCGCGATTTGCACATTGAGTTGAAGGTGAAACCTATGCCGGTTCAAACGCCAGCGCCGCCGAAAGCGTAGCGCCGTAGCGTCAGGCATCCGTGCCTGTCGTAGAGGGCGGCATCTCTGCCGCCCGGAAAGAACGGTGGGTTGTCACAGACGACGGGATTTTTTCAACACTTGGTAGCGCGGGTGGCTTTTTCCGCCGGGCTGGGAAGCCCGACTATACGGCAGGCAAGATGCTCACCGCGATATCGCGGCGAAGACGTTTTGAATCTGGTCCGCGCCAGCCAAAATAACTTCGCAATGAGGACACATTGCTAGTTTGTATCACGCTGAAAGCTGATCCTCCATTCGTCCCCAATTCGATGAAATAGTTGATGAGAAATCCACGTTCCAGTGGTCAGCCCCTTCTCTTCAAGAAAAGCCAGATAGTAGCCTCCACCAAGGTCGAACAAATCCCTGAGTTTGCTCGTTTCTGCTCCACCGATCTTGTCTGGATTCTCTCTCGCATATTGTTCGTCCCTTTGGCACTCTGCAACGCGCTCCATCTTTTGCTGTTCGGTTGTACCCTCTGGGAAATCCCAAGTTTTAAGCAACCCCTGCGGATTGCTCGTGCGCTGTGCCCAAATCCACGTTTGCACCAACGAAGCGGGTGATGATGTTCCCACGTCTCTGGCTGATGATGTCGTTATTATCACATCTGAATCTGGAAATTGTGAGAGATCAAAGGGATGTAAAACGATCCAGTTCGGTTTCCAGAGAGGGTTTGACGGGTCTAAGATTTCAGCGGCTGGCTTTACCTGTGAAACTCCAGCCTGACTTCGTAATCTTGTGACTTCACCGCGAAGCCTTAATATTTCCGCACTGTTCTTCGTGGCCCTCGCCAAATCTTCGTTAAGTCCTGTGATCCGGTTATGCGCAGTATCCAAGTCGCTCTGTAATTGTTGGATTTGATCTGTCAGCGGCGCTTGCTGTTGACGGAGCCTTTGGTTTTGATCGCGCAGTTGCGCGGCTTGGCGGGCTTCGTAAATTCCCGCTCCAGCAACTATAGCAACGGTGGCGGTGATGATGGCTTTTTGAAGAGCAGTCATGGCAATGACTTTGGTGGCGGTGATTGTTGCGGGGGTGGCAAGAGTTGTTCCGGTGAGCACGGCAGCGGTGGAAATGGTGAGAGCTAAACCGGCGGGCGCGGCTTGAACGGCATTGGCGGAGAGGACGACGGCAAGCCCGCTCGCGCCGATGGTGATGCCGCGTTTGGCAAAGATTTCGCGCAGGCGTTCCACCGCGCGGCTCACGCGGTTTTGCGCGGCGTCGTCGCTGATGCCGAGGGTCGCGCCAACGGTGCGCAGATCGTGGTTCTTGAAATAACGGAGCAACACGGCGTCGCGATCCAAGTCGTCGAGTTCGGACATGGCGTCGTCGAGAATCGGGCCGAGGCGTTCCCAGTCCGGCGGAGTTTCGGCAGTGGGTTGAAGTTGTTCCATGGCTTGCCTTTCGCGTCGGGTGCGTCGGGTTTCATTGCGATAAAGGTCGCGCGCGGCGAACCGTGTGCCGCGATAGAGCCAACCGATGAGGCTTGCCTCGGGACTGAGACTCGCGCTGACCGTAAGCGCTTTGCGGGCGAGATCGGTGAAGACGCTTTGGGTCACGTCGCGGGCCAGTTCCGGGGAATACACCTGACGCAAGGCTGCGGAATAAACCAGGTCGGTGTAGCGCTGGACGAGTTCCGCAAAGGCGTTTTCCGCGTGGCGTTCGGCGTAGTCGCGAAGTAATTGGGCGTCCGATGGCAGTTGCATCTCACCCATTAAACAGCCACCGCCCGCAAAATCCGACAAAGTATTTTACGCGAACCCTGGGCTGAAATGCCAAGGGGCCAAGAACGCAGGGAAACGAAGTCGCGGCCCTGTAGCTGGACTGAGGTTTATCACCAATTCTTAAAACGTATTGCTGATGATCCCGTCGCAGCCCAGGCGAATCAAACGGGTGCGAGTCTTGGTATCGTCGATCGTGTAAATCCAAACCGCGAGTTTCCGCTGATGGGCCGCACGGATTGCCGACTGGGAAACCTGCCGATTCCAAACGGCAATCTTCGCGCCGGTCTGGCTCAATGCCTCCATCCACGCGACGTTCAGTCGTTTTGTACGAGCGGGAGAAGGTCTTCTGCCATTGGCCAATCGAATCGGTGGGCCGAGCGCTCCAATTATTTGTCGGGGTTCCAGTTCGTGCAACTCGCGTAGGAAACGCCAGTCGAACGAGATGACAATGACGCGGTTGATCAATTTTTTTTCACGGAGAAGGTCAACGAGCGTTGAGGCTTTTCCGGACTTTTGTTCGATCAAAGCCACGCTCCCGTTGCCGCAGATGAAGTCCAAAGCCTCGCTCAAGGTTGGAATCTTCGTGCCGGTGAATTGTCGGTCAAACCAGCGCCCGGCATCCAAAATCTGAATTTCCGCCGCCGTCTTGCGAGCCACGCGCACGCGTCGTCGCTTCCAGACTTGGCGGGAATTAGTCGTGCGTCCCAGCGTGGCGTCATGAATTACCATCGGAATTCCGTCTTTGCTGTGCTGATAATCAAGTTCGACGAGGTCCGCGCCGGCGTCGATCGCCAACTGGAAAGACGGGAGCGTATTCTCCGGAGCCATGGCGGAGTAGCCGCGGTGCCCGATGACGAGCGGGCGTTTGCTGGTGATCAATTTTTCAGCCGGTGAAATCACGGTTGCAAGTTATCTGCCAGACGGAGCTGCCATCAAGGAGAAGCTGTCAATGGCCGCGTTTCAATGGCTGGGTTCCAAGAACGATGACAATTTTGGTGTAGTTTTCGGAATTGTAATCCGCGGCTCACCGCTCAACATATCCATGCTGAAAGAATTTGGTTAAACGGTTTTTTGAAGTTTATGAATGTTTCATTTTCGTTCCGCCCGAAGCTGGTGGAGTCGCTGAAGGGATACGACGCGGAAAAGTTTTTTGCAGATCTGGTGGCTGGAATCACGGTCGGGATCGTGGCGCTGCCACTGGCAATGGCCTTTGCCATCGCTTCGGGCGTCAAGCCGGAGGCCGGAATCTTCACTGCGGTGATCGCGGGCTTTATCATCTCCGCGTTGGGCGGCACCAAGGTCGCCATCGGCGGGCCCACCGGCGCGTTCATCGTCATTCTCTACGGGATTTACGCCAAATACGGCGCGGAGAATCTTGCGATCTGCACGATCATGTCGGGCGTGATCCTCTTCATTATGGGCGCGGCTCGCTTGGGAACGATGATCAAATACATTCCGTATCCCGTCACGATGGGTTTTACCTCGGGCATTGCGGTGCTCATTTTCAGCACGCAGATCAAAGATTTTTTCGGATTGAAAATGGAGAAAGTTCCTTCGGAATTTGTCGAGAAGATGGGAGCGCTTGCCAATCATGCGGGCTCGTTTGGATGGCCGACCCTGATGCTGGCGGCGGTTTCGCTGGCGATCATTCTGGTCTGGCCCAAGGCCTGGCAACGGCGGGTGCCGGGTTCGATTGTGGCGCTCGTGTTCGGCACGCTGGCGGTGGTTTTCCTCAAACTGCCGGTGGAAACGATCGGCAGCAAGTTCGGCGGCATTCCTCAGGGATTGCCCGCCGCGCATATTCCGACGCTTTCCTGGGAAAACATCCGCCATCTGTTTCAACCCGCGACCACGATCGCATTGCTGGCCGCGATTGAATCCTTGCTCTGCGCCGTGGTGGCCGACGGGATGGTAGATGATCGGCACGACTCAAACCAAGAACTGATGGCGCAGGGATTGGCAAACATCGTGAGCCCGATCTTTGGCGGCATCGCGGCAACCGGTGCGATTGCCCGCACCGCAACGAACGTAAAATGTGGAGCGCGCTCGCCCATCTCGGGAATCGTTCATGCCATCACGCTGCTGGCGATAATCTTGATCGCGGCGCCGGCGGCCAAATTCATTCCGCTCGCCACGCTCAGCGCCGTGCTGGTCACCGTCGCGCTTAACATGGGCGAATGGCATAACTTCAGTCGGCTGGCGAAATGGCCGCGCAGCGATGCGGTCGTTTTCCTGACCGCTTTTTGCCTGACGGTGGTTGTGGATCTGACGGTAGCGGTCTAGATCGGGATGATTCTCGCCGCTGTTCTCTTCATCAAACGTGTTTCGGAAACCACGCAGATCACCGCCGTGGATCCCGCGACCGAAACGGAAGGCGCGCAGCATTCGCTGGTAGGCAAAGATATTCCTCAGGGCGTGATGGTTTATCGTATTTTTGGCTCCTTCTTCTTTGGTGCCGCTGACAAATTGGAAAGCGCGCTCAAGCGCCAAAAGGCAGAACCCGAGGTGTTGATTCTGCGCATGCGAAAAGTCCTGGCGATTGACGCGACGGGATTGAATGCCTTGGAGGATCTTTACGAACGGCTGCATCGGCACAACAAGCACATCATCCTGAGCGGACCGCACACACAACCTTTGTTCATGATGGACAAGGCCGGCTTTCTGGATCGCCTGGGCAAGGAGAACGTTTGCGCGAACATTGATTTGTCGCTGGCGCGCGCCCGGGAAATTCTCGGACTGCCGCCGGTGCCTGCCATTGATCCGCTGCGGATTGAGAAAAAGACGGCACAACCGAGGCAACTGGAATTAACTCCCGCCGCCGAACACGCCGGTCCGCAGAACTGAAAAGAAGTCCCCGACTGAAGCGATTGTCACCTGATGCCACGGGCATCGTTCCGAGGTGCGCACCGCGCGAGTGCATTACGAACTACAATGTTCATCCAGAGGAACATGGAATTAGCTTTGCGGACGAGTGCTGAGAATGTAGGCTCAGCACGTTTGTGATTGCGATAGGCGCATGTGGCACCACGGGCGGCCCGGTAAGCGGGCACGCCGAACACCGGGACAGGGCCGACGATATTGTGCCGGCTGATCTACACTCGAAGGTGTCCGCCGCTCCAATCACAATTTTTGGACGAGCTGCGGCGACTGTTCATCAGCGCTTCAGCGCGATTTTATTATGAACTCGATAATGTTGACGTTGGTTAAACTTCAAACTCTGGAATTCGATCGCACCCCCTCGGAAGCTGAACAGAAAGAAATCACCGAACTTCGCGCCGCCGTTCCCGCTCCGATCCTGGGGCATTACAGCCGGCTCATCGCTCGCAACAAAAAGGGCGTGGCAGTGGTTCGTAACCAGGTTTGTTCCGGCTGCCAGATGCGATTGCCCATGGGAGTGATCACCACGTTGATGCGCAACGCCGATATTCAGATTTGCGACAGTTGTGGTCGTTACCTTTACCTGCCCGAATCGGAAAACCAACCAACGGCCGAGGTCAAGCTGATCAAGAAAACGAAGAAAGCCAAAGCGGCTCCGGAAGCGACCGCTTGAACAGCGTTCTGGCTAGCCCGACGAAGTGGACTGTCCAGCAGGACGCGCGGTGGTCTTGCTGGTCAATCCTGAATAAAGTAACTGAGATTCTCCAACTCGATGGCGAGGTTGACGTTGTTGACCATCACCTCTTCGGGCACGGAAAGCACAATTGGCGAAAAGTTCAGAATCCCGGCCACGCCTGACTGGATGAGTTCATTGGCCACTTCTTGGGCGGCAATGGCAGGAACGGAAAGGATGGCCATCTTCACATTATGCTGCTGGATGAACGCGGGCATTTCGTCCATGCCCAGCAAAGGTTGAGAAAGTTTCTTGTCGCGCTTGCGCTTGGGTTCCGCATCGAACGCCGCCACGATTTCAAAGCCCTCCTTCTCAAAGCCGCGGTAGGACAGCAGCGCGAGACCGAGATTGCCGACACCGACCAGGATCACCGGTTGCAGACTGGTTGTGCCAAGCTCGTCGGAAATCATCTTCGACAACGCAATCACATCGTAGCCCAGCCCACGGGTCCCGAACTGGCCGAAGTAAGCGAGGTCCTTTCGAAGTTGGGTGGATTTCACCCCGGCCACTTTGGCGAGCGCTTCGCTGGAAACTGTGCGGATATTGTTATCCTTCAAACGCGCGAGGCAGCGCAGGTAAACCGATAAACGGTAAATCGTCTTACGCGGAATATCTGAACTGTGCGGCTTTTTCAAGGCGGTGAGAAATAGTCCAAAGGCAAAGCCTAGGCAAGTTCCGAGAGCCGCACGGGTGCGAATGCAACCCATGGCGCGCGATGACCTCCCTCATGCAACAGGCTGGTTATGGCTTCAGCCGCCCGTTCCGTTGCGCCCGGTCCGCCCAGAGACGCAACGATCTGGGCCAAACTTTTTTTGATCTCTGCCCGACGTGAAGGGTTTTGCAATAAGTCCAAAGCTGCCCGTGAAATATTTTCCGACGTGGCTGCGTTCTGGATAAATTCCGGGAAAACTTCCGCGCCCGCCAGAAGGTTTGGCATTGTGAGCGATTTCACTTTCACCAAACGCCTGGCAATCTGATATGTACTCCACGAGGTTTTATACAACGTGACGGTGGGCACGCCGAAAAAGGCGCATTCCATCGTGACGGTGCCGGTCGAAGCAATCGCGATTTCCGCCGACTGGAGCGCGGTGTGCAAATTGCCAATCTGAATTTGGAGATCCGCAGGAGTGCCAAGTGTTTTTGCCAGTTCCGCCAAGGAATTGTTTGGCAAAACCATTTTCGCGAGTGCATTTGAATGCGTCGCGCGAATTTTATTTAAGGCTTCAAGCATCACCGGCAAGTGCCGGTTCAGCTCGCTGCGACGGCTTCCGGGAAGCAACAGGATCTCGGTCGGGCGACTTGATACGGGCGTGGCGTTGATATCCGGCGGGGCAAACCGGCCGAGCATTGGGTGGCCAACAAACTCAACGCGCAGGTTTGGGACATGTCGGGCGTACCACTCTTTTTCAAAAGGGAAAATGCTGAGGAGCAAATCGTAATCGCGTTCGATTTGATAGGCGCGTCTGGCGCGCGAAGCCCAGACCTGGGGTGAAACGAATTGTACCAGCTTGGGATTCCAATTGTTGAAGGGGCCTCGCTGCGACCGGACATGACGCTGGATTGCCTGGCCAAAGCGCAGATTAAATCCACCGTAATCCACACCGATAATGACGTCAGGCTCGCGTTCAATCGCAACTTGGAGCAGTTCATGAAACAAGCGGCGGAACTTGAGAATGTTTTTGAAAACATCCGAAATGCCGATCACCGAATGCTGCGTCAGATCGAAGGCAAGTTCCACTCCGGCGGCCTGCATGCGTGAACCGCCCGCTCCGAAAAAGCGTGGTTCAAGCCCGGTGTGCAGCGGTTGGCATTCAGGTGTGTATTCAACCTCGGACGCGGTAACGTTGCGACGCAGCGCCTCCACCAACTCAGCAGCAAGCGTGTCGCCGCTGGTTTCACCCGCGATCAGCATGAACTGTTTAGGTCTCATGATCGTGCTTGGAAGCTGAGGAGCAACCGTGAGGCATTGTTCGATGTATAACGTGGAAAAAGTCTTGCCGCCATGGGCTGCTTTCCTTTGGCGCTTTGCAAATGTTTTGCCCTGCGCCTCACTTGCTCTGCTGCACCTGTCGCGTGATTTCAAACGCCAAGTCCAAGGCGCGTTTGGCTGATTCGCCGCTGACCCTCGGCGTTTGTTTCTCGCGAATGCACTCAATGAAATGCTGGATCTCCAGTTTCAAGGGCTCGTCCTTGGTGATTGGAACTGGTTCGCGCACGATGCGTTTGCCGCCGAATTGACTTACGATCGCCGAGTCTTTGCCGACACCGAGTTTGGCCGCGAGCACTTTCTTGAGAATCGAACTTTCCTCTTCGCCATCGCGGGCAATGCGGTAAATGAAACCTTCCTGCGCCCGATAATCGAGTGAAATGTAGCTCGGCATGTCGCCGCCGCTGAACACGCGGATTTTGCGCATCCGCTCTGGGCTGACGCGGCTGACGGTCAGGTTGGCGACGCAGCCGTTCGCAAAGCGCAGACGCGCGTTGGCGATGTCTTCGGATGTGCTCAAAACGGGAATGCCAACCGCATCGACACTAGTTACCGGCGATTTGACGAACGCGAGAACGACATCGAGATCGTGAATCATCAGGTCCAGCACCACGCCGATATCCGTCGAGCGGGCGGGGTAGGGCGAGAGTCGATGGGTTTCGATGAAGCGCGGTTCGGTCGCCACCGTTTCCAGATAATTGAAGACAGGATTGAAACGCTCCACGTGCCCGACCTGCAGGAGGCAATTATTTTTCTGAGCAAGCTGAATCAACTCCGCGGCTTCCGCCGTGTCATCCGTCATGGGTTTCTCCACCAAAATGTGTTTGCCCTGCGCGAGCAATTCTTTGGCGATTGCAAAATGAGTGATCGTTGGCGTGACAATGTTCAGCGCATCGCTCGCGGCCGCCGCTTCCGCTACCGAGGCGAACACCCGCGCATTGTGTTTTGCGGCAACCCGGCTGGCTGTTTCACTGTTCGCGTCATACAGGCCGGTGAATTCCACCTTCCCGGCGGCGGCCAGTTCGGCGTAAATGCGGGCGTGTTCCTTTCCCAGCGAGCCGGTGCCGAGAACGGCGACTTTGATCGGTTTGACGGTTGATAATCCGGAGTCAATTGACATCGCGCGTAGTCTGCATTGACGTTTCGCGGCTGACAACTGACAAACGCAACTTTGGACTTTGAACTTTGGACGCCGCACTTCTAAAGTGTCGCCGTGCCAGTTTTGAGTTACATCCTGACCGCCGTTGCGGCCTATCTGCTCGGATCCATTCCGACGGGCTATCTCATCGCCAAGAGCAAGGGAATCGACATTCGCAAAGTAGGCAGCGGCAATATCGGTGCCACGAATGCTTTTCGAGCGCTGGGCAAGCCGGCCGGTTCACTGGTGTTGATTGTCGATGCGTTGAAAGGCTTTGCCGCAGTCTGGCTTGCGGCCAAAGTTTTGCCCGCCCTCGGAGTTTCGAAGAGCGATTTGGAAACGCATCGCATCCTCGCCGGAATAGTCGCGGTGCTCGGGCACAATTACACTTGCTGGTTGAAATTCAAAGGCGGCAAAGGCGTGGCGACGACGACCGGGGTTTACCTCGCGCTTGCTCCGCTGGCGGCGGTGATTGCGGTGATTACCTGGATTGTTTTGGCCTTGCTGACGCGTTACGTTTCGATGGCTTCGATCATTGCCGCCGCGGTGTTGCCGGTGGCGGTCTGGTTGACCAAGGACAACGTTTTTCTGGGAATCGTGACAACGGCGCTGGGCACATTGGCTATCTTGAAACATAAGAAAAACATCCAACGCCTGCGCAACGGAACTGAAAATCGCATCGGTCAAAAGGCGAAACCTTCGGAGGCTGCGAAATGAGAATTGCTGTGCTGGGAGCGGGCGCCTGGGGAACGGCCTTGGCCAAGGTGCTCCAAGAAAACGGAAACTCGGTAGTGCTCTGGGACATGAACGCGGCCTCGTTGGAACAAATCCAACGCGGGCGCAACGAGAAATATCTTCCCGGCATTCCGCTGCCGACGGATTGGAAAGTCGAACCGGATTTTGCCAAAGCCATCGGCGGGCGCGAATGCGTCATCGTCGCCATTCCGTCTCAAGCCTTTCGGCAGATTGCCACCCGGCTAAAGGGACATCCTGGAATTCTCGTCAGCGTCACCAAAGGAATTGAATTCGAAACCGGCATCACCATGAGCCGCATCCTGCGCGAGCAAGCGCCGGCCAATCGCGTGGTGGCGTTGTCCGGGCCGAGCTTCGCCCGCGAGGTGGCTCTGGGCATTCCTACGACCGTTGTGTGCGCGTGTGAAAGCGACGGCACGGCGCGAACGGTTCAGGGACTGTTTCATCGGCCGGAATTTCGCATCTATCGCAGCACGGACATTTTAGGCGTCGAATACGGCGGCGCGCTCAAAAACGTGATCGCCATCGCCGCCGGCGTCAGTGATGGCCTGGGTTATGGTGACAACACCAAGGCGGGGTTGGTCACGCGAGCATTGTCGGAAATGCGCCGACTCGGAGTCGCCTGTGGCGCGCAGCCGGACACCTTTGCGGGTTTAAGTGGGTTGGGCGATCTCATGCTGACCTGCTTCTCGAAACAAAGCCGCAATCGTGATCTGGGCGAACGTCTCGGACGCGGCGAAACCCTGGCAACGATACAAGCGTCGCAGCCCAAACTTGCGGAAGGTTATCCGACGGCTCGATCCGCTCACCGGCTGGCGCGTGAAAAAGGTGTGCCGACGCCAATCATTGATGAAGTGAACGCCTTGCTTTACGAAGGTAAGGAACCCAAGCAGGCCGTGCGAGAATTGATTTCCCGCGCGTTCAAGGCCGAAGACTAGTTGCGAAACTGATTCACCAGAGCTGCGCTTTTACGCCAGAGCGCCGCGAATACACTTCAGCAGATCAGCGTGTGACTCCACCGCCTGGAACTGCGGAAATTCCCGCTTCACATTTTCAGGCGCGTGGATCAGGAACCCGACATTGGCCTCGCACAACATCGCCGTGTCGTTGTAAGAATCCCCGGCGGAAACGACGTGATAGTTCAGCGACTTCAGCGCCGCCACGGATTTCTGCTTCTGATTGGGCTGACGGAGTTGATAACCGGTAATGCGGTCGTTCTCCACAATCAACCGATGGCAAAAAAGCGTGGGCCAGTTCAGTTGCCGCATCAGCGGTTGAGCGAATTGTTCGAACGTGTCGGACAGAATGATCACCTGAACCAATGAGCGCAGTTCGTCGAGAAATTCCTTGCCGCCCGGCAATGGCGCCAATGTGCCGATCACGTTCTGGATGTCGGAGAGCTTGATGCCATGCTTGTCGAGGATTTCGATTCGATAACGCATCAGCTTGTCGTAATCCGGTTCATCGCGAGTAGTGCGGCGCAGCGTGGGAATGCCGGTTTTCTCGGCGACAGCGATCCAGATTTCCGGCGTCAAAACGCCTTCCATGTCCAGGGTGACAATCGATTGTTTCACGGGCGCGGAGTGTTCCAAAACAAGTGGCGGCTGTCCAGCCGTTCGCGAGCACACAACAATATGGCGATAAAACCCACACTCGATTGTCGCTCACTCAATGTGGGGCGCACGCGCACGCTCATGAAAAGCATCCACCTTTTGTAACCGGAGAAAGACCGAAGGATTGCGAGGTATGGTTCGATGGCGTTCATGATCTCGGCGTGGCTGTTTATCGCCGCGCTTCGGGTTTGGGGCATTGAGAGAGCTTGGTTGCATTCGGATTTCGAGTCGTGGACCTCTGGCGCGGATTTCATGATGGCAGTTTACCTGTTTGTTCTCGTCATGATTCCAGTTCAGGTGAGGCGTTATCTCCGAGAGAGACGACGATGAGATTTATGGTTTCAGATTGTGCGCCTAAGACAAAAGGGTGTGTTGCTGCGAAGCGCAGCGGAGCCAGCAAACACGCCACCGGTTGAACAAGCCCCGTAAAGACCTTTGGTCAACGGGGCAAGCCCGGTAAAGAAGCCGCGCGCGTTTTATGGCGCTCATGTTTGTGCCGGTCCGATTTCTTGCAGCCGTAATCTTGGCTCTTTTCGTCATTCCGTTTTCCCCCGCTCGGCCCGTTGTAGGTACTCACCCCATTTGATGGCCCAAGGCTGGGTGGGAATTTGAGGGAAGTTTCCTGAGGCAGAGTGCTGCCAGCGAAATTTGAAGAGCGGTTTCCTCGACGATGCAAACGGAGGTCATTGCTTTTCGTGGTGATGGTCTTCCGAAGCACGTTGAGGAATGGCTCAAATTTTTAGGAAAGGTAGCAACAGCTTTTCCCGGATCACGCTAGTGGGCGTGTTCATCGGGTTCTTTCTCTTTTTTGGGTTGGTGTATGCGGTCTATCGCTCGCCGTACACCACAGGGCAGGATCAACCCTTGGCGCAGCCGGCTCCGTTCAGCCATCAACATCACGTCTCCGGTCTCGGCCTGGATTGCCGTTACTGTCACACGTCCGTGGAGAATTCATCCTTCGCCGGGCTGCCTCCCACCGAAACTTGCATGACGTGCCATTCGAAAGTCTGGACCGAAGCGCCCGTTCTGGCGCCGGTACGCAACAGTTTCGCGACGCAGCAGCCGATTCATTGGACGCGGGTGAATCAATTGCCGGACTTTGTTTTTTTCAATCACAGCATTCACGTGCAAAAAGGCGTGGGCTGCTCCACCTGCCACGGGCGCGTGGATCAAATGCCGCTCACCTGGAAATCGGCGTCGCTCTATATGCGCTGGTGTCTGGATTGCCACGAAGCGCCGCAGAAATATCTCCGGCCCAGGAGCGAGATTTACAACATGAGCTGGCAACCGCCCGCGGATCAGGCGGCCAACGCCGCGCGGCTGCTCGCCGAATACGGCATCACCACCAACCGCTTGCAGCAATTGCGCGATTGCAGCATGTGCCACCGCTAAAATGAAACCCGAGCCGAACGCCAACGTATCTTCGCCACCGCCGCTTAATCTTGCGTCGATCCGCGCCCAGCTCGAGGGTGTTCGCGGCCAGCACTACTGGCGCAGTCTCGATGAAGTCGCGGAAACCCCGGAGTTCAAGGAGATGCTGCACCGCGAATTTCCCGAGGGCGCGTCGGAGTGGATCGACGGATTGAGTCGGCGCAGCTTTTTGAAACTGGCGGCGGCGTCGCTGGCGCTGGCCGGGTTGAGCGCCTGCACCAAGCAGCCCAACGCGAAGATTCTTCCCTACGTTAAACAGCCGGAGGAACTGGTGCCGGGCCAGCCGCTGTTTTACGCCACGACCATGCTCCTGGGCGGTTACGCCACTGGCGTGCTGGCGACGAGTCGTGAAGGGCATCCGATCAAGGTGGATGGCAATCCGCAACATCCCGCGAGCCTCGGCGGTTCCAGCATCTGGATGCAGGCGTCGATCCTGGACCTTTACGATCCGGATCGCGCGCAAGTGGTCACGCAAAACGGCGAGATCAGCACCTGGGCCGCCTTTCTGGGTGACTTGACCCAACTCGTGCGCGAACACGAGGCGAACCAGGGCGCGGGCCTGCAGTTCCTGACCGAAACCGTGACCTCGCCCACGCTGGCGGCGCAGTTGAACGCGCTGCTTGAGAAATTTCCGCGAGCGAAATGGCGTCAGTTTGAAGCGATCTCGCGCGACTCGGTTTACGAAGGCGCGCGGCTGGCGTTCGGCGAAGCGGTCGAGACGCAGTATCGATTCGATCGCGCGGGCGTCGTTCTGTCGCTGGAATCGGACTTTCTTTACACGCATCCGCAGTGACTCCGTTTCACGCGCGAGTTCACCGATGGCCGTCGGGTCAGCGCAGGTGAGCCCAAGATGAATCGGCTGTACGTCGTCGAAAGCACGCCGACGCTTACGGGCACGATGGCGGACCACCGATTGCCGTTTGCGAGCGGTGAGATCAAAACACTGGCGCGAGAAATCGCCCGGCAACTTGCCAATAAGTCCGGTGCGCTGGGCGATGTCTCGGCGGCCGCGGTGCGCTGGATTGGATTGGTGGTGAAGGATCTTCAGCGTCATCGCGGACAAAGCATTGTGATCGCGGGCGAATCGCAGCCGCCGGAAGTTCATGCGCTGGCCCACTGGCTGAATAATCAGTTGGGAAATGTTGGGCAAACCGTTTTCTACACCGAACCCGCCGCGGTGCAATCGGCACAGCAGCTTCAATCGCTTCGCGAGTTGACTCAGGAAATGAAAGCGGGCGCGGTGCAAACGTTGTTCATCCTGGGCGGAAATCCGGTTTACTCGGCGCCGGCGGATTTGGAATTCGCCCAGGCTTTGAACCAGGTGAAGCGCGGTATTTATCTTGGCCTTGAGCGTGACGAAACGGCCGCGTTCTGTCAGTGGCATATTCCACAGGCGCATTATCTGGAGAGCTGGGGCGATGCGCGTTCGTATGACGGCACGGTGTCGTTGCTCCAACCGCTGATCGCACCGCTTTACGACGGCAAAACCGCTCATGAACTTTTGGGCGCACTGGACACCCGGCGCACGCCGATTCGCAGCGACTACGAAATCGTGCGTGATTTCTGGCGCGAGCAAGGCCGTTGGCCGGATTTCGAGAGCGGCTGGCGACGGGCGCTGCACGACGGTTTGATTGCGAACACGGCGTTGCCGGAAAAGCAGGTGACGCTCAATGCGGATTCCATTCAGCAATTGGCCGCAACGGGTTCCGTAACGCCGCCAGGCGAGTTGGAAGTGATTTTCCGGCCGGACCCAAGCGTCTGGGATGGGCGATTCGCGAACAACGGCTGGCTCCAGGAATGCGCCAAGCCGATCAGTAAACTCACCTGGGACAACGCGGTGCTGGTCAGCGCGGCCCTGGCGCAACGGCTGAAGTGGAATAGTGAGGACGTCGTGGAGTTGAAGTTCGAGGGCCGAACGGTGCGCTGTGCGGTTTGGATTACGCCCGGTCAGGCCGAAAACACGATTACGCTTCCCCTCGGTTACGGTCGCGAACGGGTCGGGCGAGTCGGCACGGGCGCGGGTTTCAATGCGTATCGCTTGCGCACCTCCGATTCGCTCTGGCGCGCTACCGGAGTGGAGATTTCCAAAACCGAGGCGCGACATTCGCTTGCGGCCACCCAAACCCATCACCAATTGGAAGGGCCGGTGCGGCAGATTTATCGCGACGGAACCTTGCGTGGCTTCCAGGCGAACGCGGATTTCATCAAGTCAACGGTGGAGGAGCCACCGCCGGGCAAGACACTTTACAATCCGAAAGAGTATTCCTACGACGGCTACAAATGGGGAATGTCGATTGATCTGAACACGTGCATCGGCTGCAACGCCTGTCTGGTGGCGTGCAACGCCGAGAACAATATTCCCGTCGTCGGCAAGGAGCAGGTGCGGATGAACCGTGAGATGTATTGGATTCGCATCGACACCTATTTCAAAGGGTCGATCGACAATCCCGAATTCAATCATCAACCGGTTCCGTGCATGCATTGCGAACATGCGCCGTGCGAGCTGGTGTGTCCGGTCGCGGCGACGGTGCATAGCGGCGATGGGCTCAATCAGATGGTCTACAACCGCTGCGTCGGCACGCGGTTCTGCTCGAACAATTGCCCTTACAAAGTGCGCCGCTTCAATTTTCTCTGGTACGCCGATTACAAAACGCCGAGTCTCAAGCCGATGTACAATCCGGACGTGACCGTGCGCTGGCGCGGTGTGATGGAAAAATGCACCTACTGCATCCAGCGCATCAGCCGTGCGCGCATCACGGCGGAGAAGGAAAATCGTGCGATCCGCGAAGGCGAAGTGGTCACCGCCTGCCAGCAGGCCTGTCCGGCGCAAGCCATCATCTTCGGCGATCTCAACACGAAGGGCAGCGCCGTGGCCCGGCTCAAGGAGCATCCCTTGGATTTTCCCATGTTGGGCGAACTCAATACGCGGCCGCGCACGACGTACCTGGCGAAATTGCGAAATGAAAACCCGCAAACGGAAAGCGATCGAAGGATGTGAACATGAAAGCGCGAGTAGTGAAAAATGGGGTGGGGGAAACAACGAACATCGAACGCCGAACGCTGAATGCCGAAGAGTGCCCACGGAGTGCGAAGTCAGGGAAAATGAATCCTTCCACTCGCCATTGGTTGGCAGCGTGGCGGCGGCTCTCGGCGACACAGCCGCGCACCCCGGGAAACCCTCTTGCTGGCTAGTATGGAAACGATTCAAGGATCTGAACCGCGTTTGCCTGAATCGGGAAAAGCCGAACCGAAAACGGTCTTGGGTTATCCGGCGGAAATTCTTGGGCCGAACGAGACCTACGCCGGGGTCAGCGAACAGATTGCCGGCATTCCACTTCGCCATCCGCGCCCGAAGTTCTGGTTCATTGGTTTCACCCTCGCGTTTACCTTGTTCCTGCTGCTGGGTGTTGCGGTAATTTATCTGCTATCGCGGGGCGTCGGCATCTGGGGCA
>JBQCEJ010000509.1:0-3002 GCA_051960355.1 Verrucomicrobiota bacterium
AGGCCGCGCTGCAAGCCTTCATGGAGGATGCCGGGGTGAAGTTCGATCACTTTGTGCGGTGGGTCACGGAGACGGAGCGGTTGGATGCAGCGGATTCGTTTCCGTCGTGGGCCGATCTTCCAGCCGAGTTCTGCCGGAGTCTCACCAAGGATGGCAGGAGCATCAATAAGTGTTTGATCCGCTGCAAGACTTACGCGGACATGGCGGCGGCGTAAAGAATACCCGAGTCGCAAGGCCGAGCGGAATTGCGAGCTGAGTTGCATCGGCGGATTGCATCAGGGGAACGCCACCTTAGTTCAGGCATGACAGCCGGAGAGACGGCAATGACAGCACCGGAGCAGGGCCGATTTAACCAGAAACGAGTTTTACTATGTTCACGAAGACCCCATTTACACCGAACACGGAAGGCGCATGGCTGAATCTGCCCGCCGAGACGTATCACGCCGCGCCGGGTGTGAGCCAGTCGTTTTTGAAGGAGTTCGACGCGGCGGCGACGCCGCTGCATTTCACGGTGCGGAAACGCAAGACGGCGACGGCGTACATGGAGTTCGGAACGATCTGTCATTGTGCCGTGTTGGAGCCGGATAAGTTGAAGGATGCTTATTACATCCAGCCGGAGACTTATCCGGCGAAGGTAAAGGATGCCACGGTTCAGAAACCCTGGCATGGCGGAGCGGATTTTTGCAAGCAGTGGGTAAAGGATCATGCAGACAGGCCGGTGATAGACAGGGAAACGGAATCGTTCATCCCGAAGGTGGTTGCGCGAGTGAAGCGACTGCCGGAGTTCGGATCAGCTCTGGAGCATGGCCAGAGGGAGGTGTCGTTTTTCAAGCGGGATGCTGCCACGGGTTTGCTGCTGAAGGCCCGCGTTGACTGTCTGGCGCTGGACAGCAGCACGCGGGATATGTGGTTGTTTGATTTGAAGAAGGTGCAGGCCGGGGAGGCCAATGAGGAAAGTTTCTCAAAGCACGCGCACGATCTCGGGTATCACATCCAAGCGGCGGCTTATCTGATGATCGCGGGCGCGGCGCGGTTCGTGTTCGTTCCGTTCGATGACAATGCGCCGTTCGATGCGTGCCAGTGGGAACCTGACGCGGACATGCTGTCGTGGGGAGCCTTCGAGTATCGGCGCATCCTCACGGCCTACGCGGAATGTCTGAAGTCGAACAAATGGCCGGGGTATGAACCGGGAATAAAGCCGCTGAAGCTTCCGGCCTATGCCAAAAAGCAAATGACCAACGCTCAACACGACGCGTGGGTTCTGCGTTCGCTGGCGGTGTAGAGAAGGAGAAAAACTATGCCTTCACCACTGGAGAGAAAGTTCGCACTGCTTTGGGTTCACGCGATTAAAGGTCCGACCGATGTTTTGACGGAGCATCGGTTTCATCCAACCCGCCGCTGGAAGTTCGATTACGCGCACCCGCCAACTAAGGTGGCGGTGGAGATCGAAGGCGGCATTTGGAGCGGCGGCAGACACACGCGTGGCGACGGATTCCAAGAGGATTGCGACAAGTATAACACGGCGACGCTGATGGGCTGGCGCGTGTTCCGACTGACATCAAAAATGGTCAATGCGGCGGAGCTTGAGAAAATAGCGAACTTCATCCGGCAACAGTCGGCGAGGAATTAACACCGAACGAGTTTATGAAAGCGATATTTTTAGAGCACGAACAGTGCTTCACCATAGAGTTTGAGGCTGAAAACATGCAAGAAGCCGCCTTGCTAGTGCGCTTCGGAATGAATCGCACCAAAGAGATTCGCCATGCTTCTGCGACTGTCACAAAGGATGGCCGATTTGATGCCGCCATTGTGTTTGGGAAGAGCAAGCGAGCGAACAATTACGTCCCCACCACATGAACGAAGCTCTCCGCAACGCCAGGGAATGCGTTTATGAATGATAAGTTGCGATTCCCCAATGCTGTCGGGATGAAGGTTGCAGCCGAGTTATGCGCCGCGCTGAAGCTCACCTGTGAAAAACTCGTTGTCGCGGGCTCTCTGCGCCGTAGGAAGGCGACGATCGGCGATGTGGAAATTCTCTATATCAGCAAGTGTGAAGTGCGCCAAGACCCGGACGATATGTTTTCCAAGATCACGGTAAAGCTTGCGGATGAGGTAATCGCATCGCTCGAAAAGTCTGGCGTGCTGGAACGTCGCAAAAATGTGAACGGTTCTGAAATGTATGGCCCGAAAAACAAGCTGATGCGGCACAAAGAAACCGGGTTGCCGGTGGACTTATTCGCGGCGACGCCGGAGAACTGGTTCAACTATCTCGTCTGTCGAACCGGCCCCGCCGACAGCAATACGCGGATTTGCATGGCCGCACAGGCGAGGGGGTGGAAGTGGAATCCTTACGGAGTCGGCTTCTCGCGGGGTGATGAAATTCAAGCCGTGGCTTCGGAGGAAGAAGTCTTTGCGTTTGTTGGACTGCCTTTTGAAAAACCGGAGGGGCGGCGATGAGTGACGAAAAGACAGCGTTGCTCCAGGATTTGGCCGCACTCTCGCTCGGATCAGAACTCACGGGCGATTATCCCGACGCCGCGTTCAACGAAACGCTGGATGACTTTATTCGACGCGCCCGTGTTTTGCTGAATGGTCCAACTGCGGGTGAAACCGCCTCTGATCTGCCCTAAATCAATTTATGGAACCCATTATACCCAAACCAGAATCTCCCAAGATGCCGGAAATTGTTCGTTGCACCGCCTGTGGCCGGATCAGAGCCATGAACACTCCGGTCGAACTATCCAACTGGATGTTGCCGCCGCCGAACTGCCACATCCGGCCAACTGTTTACCGTCTTTGCCCGCTTTGTCGGAATTGAACCGTTTATGAAAAACCTCCCACCTTACTTGAAACGGATGGCGCTGACGCCGAAGGAACAGGCTGCGCACGTGAATAAAAACAGGATTCGTTATCCGGGGCTGCGCTTCATCGCCCTGACGCCTGAAGAGTCTGCGAAGCTGAAGCGCAATGGCGTGATGAAGGTTCTGCCCGACAATGCGCCG
>JBQCEJ010000510.1:0-2322 GCA_051960355.1 Verrucomicrobiota bacterium
CGGTCATGACGAGCACGGGCGAAACATAAAGCCAAAACTCAACGATGAAGGGGACAATGAACCGGAAGTCACTATATTTCACCATAAGCGCCGCGATCCAGAGGCCACCGCCAAACGAAGCGCAAAACGCCAGCAGAACGAACGCGGGCAGGAAGACAAAGTTGGCCGGAGGTATGAACCGGTAATAAACCAGCAGACCGGCCAGAAATACGGCCGAAATCAAAAAATCCACAGAACTGGCGATTATACTGCTGGCAGGGACGACCAGCCGGGGAAAATAAACCTTAGAGATCAAATTTGAATTGGCCACGAGACTGTTGCCACACTCTGAAAGGGCTGTGGAGAAAAATTGCCAAGGCAGGGATGCGGACAGAATAAACAATGGGTTAGGCACACCGCCCGTAGGCAGCTTGCCGATTTTCGTCACCATGGTCAGAACAATCATAGTGAGAAATGGACGGATCAAAGACCAGGCCACTCCAACAACCGTCTGCTTGTAACGCACCAGCAGATCGCGCCAGGCCAGAAAGTAGAACAATTCGCGGTAACGCCAGAGATCGTGCCAATACTGGCGTTCGGTGCGACCGGCTTCAATAATCAGTTCTTGCATAAAATTTCTAAGGTCTCTGGATCGGGACGAAGTGGAGCAGAATTATCGGATTTCTGCAACCGGATGAGTCGAGAGGTTTTCATGGGCAACCCCGACTCGCTTTTTGGCGACCACTTCCGCGTATATTTCGTTGCGTTGCCGCCGCACTTGTTCGGCTGAGTAATGGTCTGAAACGGCAGCGCGTCCACCGGCGCCCAAACGCTTGCGCAGGGCGGGATCCTGGGCCAGACGCACGGCCGCCGATGCGAACCCCGACGCATCCGCCGCCACCAACAAATCCTCTCCATCGCGGGCCAGCAAGCCTTCGACTCCCACCGGTGTTGTCACCACAGGAACGCCCTGCGCCAAGGCAGCAAGGATTTTGGTGCGAATACCGCTGCCGATGCGCACCGGCACCAGCATGATTCCGCCGCGCATCGTCGCCGTTAGATCAGGCACAAAGCCGGCGAAGGAGATACCCGGGCCGCCAAGACGCTTTTGCCAGGTTCGACTCCACTGGCCAATAACCACGAGTCGCGCAGTTGGCAAATGTTTCACAATCTCCGGCCAAATCTCGCTCACCAGCCATTCCAGAGCGTCAATATTCGGATCGTGAATATCCGAAGCCACAAACAGGAACCGACCATCGAACTTCTCAGGCAATTCGCTGGCAATCCCGACATCGGTGGGAATCGGGAAGGGACTGGTAAACACGCGCGTCGATTGGAGATGTGGCACGAGCGCCCGGCGGTCTTCTTCGCTAAACGTGATGACCGCATTGAAGCGCCGCAGATATGTTAATTCCTGAACTCGCATCAGACTGGACAAGTATGATGCGGAAGAGGATTTGCCGTGTGTTTCAAGATGTCTTTCGGCGTAAATGAAATGGATTTGGTGATGAACAAAAATGCGGGGCGTTTCCGGGGGCAGCCAGGCTCCGAGAGAAAGAGCCGCGGCAAACTCGGCCTGGACCAGATCCGTTCCCCGGCGCAATTCTTCTCCCACAGCTTCGATCAGCGCCGGTGCCAGAGGTTGAAAGGGATAACCCGGCAGGTTGGCTCCAGTCATCGCCGGTGCGAGTTTTCGCTGTGCAAACCGCAGGGCGCGCGCGAGTTGTCGCAAGCTCCCCGACCGGCGCAGGGGCTCACCGCAATAAACAGCGCGGACCTTCACGTCGGGCAGTTGCAGTCCGAGTTCCTCGGCGTGTTTCATTTGCAACTCCGTGTGAACCGGGCAGACCAGGGTGAATTCGTGGTCGGCTGCCAGGCACTGAAGGGTGGCAAATTGAGCGGCGTTGCCGCCACTGTTCAGCGGCCACGGCAGGTAAGGGGAGACGACCAGAATGCGCATGGTTGAACTTATCCTGTTTAGCGGCGCGCCCGGATGAGCCAACTGTCGACGGTAATCCGGTTCAAGATTCGCCGGAGCTTCGACCCGTTCGGAGATCGCCGCTGATTGAACCATTGGATTTGCGGCGCGGACAAGCCTGCCCGTTTCAGATGCGTTGCGGCTTGGGATGGACTCAGAGTTTGAACGCCGCTCTCGGGGAAACTCCGCAGCTTGCGCAATTCCTGGCGACCAACGGTGCGCTTGAGTCGAACGGGCAGCGAATTGCAATTGGGACCGCAGACCACGAAGGTTCCTCCGGAGGCTGTCGCCCGGGCGCATTGGTTCAAGACCCGTTTGGGATCAGGCAGCAAATGCAAAAGGTTGGTCATCAACACGCAGTCAAA
>JBQCEJ010000511.1:0-5397 GCA_051960355.1 Verrucomicrobiota bacterium
CTTGAGGAAGCGCAGCCATTCCGGGAAAAGGCCCTTGGCCTTCGCCTGGATCAATACCTTGCGGCAATAAAGATTCACCTCCGACTCAATGCGGCCCATGCCCATGGTTTCGAAATTCTTGCCCGGCACGAACAGCAAGGCCTGAATCGCCAGCGGCGCGTCGGCCGTGAAATGCAGCCGGAAGAGCGGCTTGTCGTGATCGTGACCAATGAACGTGTAGAACTCGTTGTATTCCTCTTCCTTGATCTCGTTCTTGTTCCGCGCCCAGATGGCTTGCACGGTGTTGAGGCGATTGCCATTCAATTCAATGGGGAAGGGGACAAAGCTCGAATAGCGCTGGATGATGCGCTCGACCGTGCTGCCCTCGGCAAATTCTTTCGCCTCATCCTTGAGTTCCAGTGTGATCTTCGTGCCGCGCGGCAAATCCGTCGCCGGCGCGAGTTCGTAACCGCCACCGCCTTCGCTCGTCCATTGCCAGCCTTCTTCCTCCGGCGCAAAAGACCGGCTCAGCACCGTGACGCGCTTGGCCACCATGAATGCCGAGTAGAAACCCACGCCAAACTGGCCGATCAGACCGACGTCCGGTTTCTTCTCTTCCGCGAGTTGCTTCAGAAACGCCTTGGTTCCGGAGTGCGCGATCGTGCCCAGGTTCTCCACGAGTTCGCCATGCGTCATGCCCAAACCCGTGTCGGTGATCGTGATCGTGCCGGCCTTGTCATCGGTTGTGATGGCGATGGAGGGCGCGACGTCCGCTTGATAAACAGCGATGCCGGAAGACTGTTTGAAGCGCAGTTTTTCGCAGGCGTCCGCAGCATTGGAAATCAACTCGCGAACAAAAATCTCTTTGTCGGTGTACAGCGAATGAATGACGATATTCAGCAACTGCTGAATCTCAGCCTGAAAATGATGTGTCTCGGTTTTGCTCATGAGCGTATTTCCTTATGAAAGACCACTGCCGCCGTCAAGTGGGCAGAGCGGCTGTTTCAGCGGTTCCCAGTGCAGTGATGTTTCCAACCGTGGCAGGAAACGAGTTGAGGAGTGTCTAATTGCAGCAAGGCAGTTGAGAATCGCTGGCGTCTTTGAACCCAACAGGGATCAACCCTGCTCAGGTTGCGAGAGTTGAATTGAATCCGTCTATTCCTGCGGGGGGTGATAATCCGCCGCGATGTAAAAGGGCGGCGCCTGCTGGAACAGTTCCTTCACGTAAGCTACGTCGTTTTCGTCCAGCAAAGCCACCGCGATATCGTCGGAATTCTGCCGGGCGGACTGCACTGTGAGATTCAAGTCGTGAAGGATCGTTTCGTCCTTCGGTTTCATGAGTAACAGCAATTGATAGCCGCAGACCTGATCCGGTTGCTCATTATTTCGTGTCCGGCTGAAAATCCAAGCTGCCCGAAAGTTTCCATGTCGGCGCATGAACTCGAAGGCCGGCTGGATCAGGTCTGTCGGATAATCCGCTGCATCAAGAACCTCAACCGTCTGCTGTGTGGCTTGCCCGACCGGCAACGGTTCCAAGGCCGAGCCGTTGGCCAGGTCGCGCATCAGGTCACAGGGCAGCAGCAGTTCGCCGGTCGTGCAGGACTTGTTTAGAACCGCGCGGAGTTCGCCATTGCCGAGGATTTCCAGCAACTGCAAGGCCGGCAGACTTCCGGCGGAATAGGTGCGCGCCGGTATTCCGGCTCGCGCGAGCCCTTGCTCAAGTCTCGCCTCGGAAGAGAAAATCGGGACGAGCACGCCTTCGGAGTCTTGCAGCATGGCAAACGGCACCGATGAACCATTTCCGAATTCAATGACCTCGCCTTCCACCTCGGGATGATAGGGCACGAGAAACCAGAGTTCCCCGGTGGCCAAATGACGGCAAAGGTCGGGCAAGGCTGATTGGCTGCGTTGCAAAGCCATGATGGCGCGGTCCAGATCGTTGGTTGGTGTCAAATCGCTCATTGTTCGGATAAGCCTGCGCAGTACAAGCGGACTTGTCCAGCACGAGAACTGGGAATGCTGAATTAAGGCGCGAGCAAACTTCCACTGTTCATGGAGCGACGGGTTTGCCCATGAGCCGCTCCGAAAAATCAGAGCGGTTTCTGATGCAGCCTGGCGTGGGCGGCGGCGATGAAACCGCGGAACAGCGGATGCGGCTGATGCGGCTTGCTGTGGAACTCGGGATGAAACTGGCTGGCGATGTAGAACGGATGCTCCGGCAGTTCGACGATTTCCACCAGCTTGCCATCGGGGGTGAAACCGCTGAAAACGAAACCGCCCTGTTCGAAACGCTCGCGGTAGGAGTTGTTGAACTCAAACCGATGCCGATGACGTTCTTTCACGACGAACGAACCGTAGAGTTTCTGCGCCCGCGTGCCCATCACCAGCTGGCAGGCCTGCGCGCCCAGGCGCATGGTGCCGCCTTTCTTGGTAACCCGGGTTTGCTCATCGAGCATGGCGATGACGGGGTGAGCCGTGTTGGGATCGAATTCCGTGGAATGCGCTTTGGGCAGCTTGAGAACGTTGCGCGCAAATTCAATGGTGGCGATCTGCATTCCCAGGCATAAGCCGAGATACGGAATGTTGTTTTCGCGGGCGTACTGGGCCGCTTTGATTTTGCCTTCCACACCGCGCTCCCCGAAACCGCCGGGAACCAGAATGCCGCCAAGCCCTTTCAGGATTTTCTCTGCGCCTTCGCGCTCAATCTCTTCGGAGTCCAGCTGTTGAATCTCGACGCCGCAATCGTTGGCAATGCCGCCATGGATGACCGCTTCGTAAACGGACTTGTAGGCATCCTGCAGCTCAATGTATTTGCCGACCACGCCGATGCGAACGCGATGTTGCGGCGCGATCAGTTTGCGGATGATTTCCTGCCAGTGCGACATGTTGGCGACACCGGTATCCAGGTGGAGCAAGCGGCAAACGATGTCATCCATGCGTTCGCGCTGCAACATCAGCGGCACTTCGTAAATGCTGTGGTCCACGTCCTTTTCTTCGATCACCGCATCGTACGGGACATTGCAAAAGAGCGAGATTTTCTGGCGCAATTCCTTGTCGAGCGGCTGTTCGCAACGGCAGACGAGAATGTGCGGCGCGATGCCGATTTCGCGCAGTTTCGCCACGGACTGCTGCGTGGGCTTGGTCTTGAGTTCGCCCGCGGCTTTGATGAAGGGAACGTAAGTGACATGCAGGAACAAGACATTGCCCACACCGGCATTCAACGCGAATTCACGGATGGCTTCCAGAAAGGGAAGTCCTTCGATATCGCCTGTGGTGCCGCCGATTTCGGTAATGATCACGTCCGCCTTGCTGGCTTCGGCGAGGCTGTGAATGCGGTTCTGGATTTCGTCGGTGACATGCGGAATCACCTGGACGGTTTTGCCGAGGTATTTGCCTTCGCGTTCGTTGTTGAGAACGGTCTGGTAGACCTGGCCGCTGGTGAGATTGTTCAGCCGGGTGAGCTTGACGTTGGTGAAGCGTTCGTAATGGCCGAGGTCGAGGTCGGTTTCGGCGCCGTCGTCGAGCACGTAAACTTCGCCGTGCTGATAGGGATTCATTGTGCCGGGATCGACGTTGAGATACGGGTCGAACTTCTGGAGGGCGACTTTGAGTCCGCGGTTCTCAAGGAGCGTGCCGAGGGCGGCGGCGGTCAGGCCTTTGCCGAGAGAACTCACCACGCCGCCGGTTACAAAAAAATATTTCATGTTGGTTTTAACCACGGATGGACACGGATTCACACGGATTTGGACTCGTGATATCCATCGCTTCTGAACTGGTAATCTGCTTTGTGTTCATCTGTGTTTATCTGTGGTTCAAAATTCTTTCCACCCGCGCCACATCTTCCGGTTGATCCACGCCGACGCTGTCGTAATTCACGTTCAACACGGCGATTTGGATGCCATTTTCCAAAGCGCGCAACTGTTCCAGCTTTTCCGCCGATTCCAACGGCGAAACGGGAAACTGCACCAGCTTCAACAACGTTTCCCGCCGGTATCCATAAATCCCCAAGTGCTTCAAAAAAGGAAACGCCGCCAACTGTTCGCTCACCGGACGGTTGGCGGCCTCGCGCAGATACGGAATCGTGCGCCGCGAGAAATATAGGGCGCGACCCGCGGCGTTGACAACGACTTTTACGATGTTCGGGTTGTCATACTCGGTCGCATCTTTGATCGGCGTGGCGGCGGTGGACATTTCGGTGCCGGCAAGCGCCGTGGCCACGACTTCAATGACCGCGGGATCAATCAACGGTTCGTCGCCCTGAATGTTGACGATGGCGTCGCCACCGCAGCGACTGGCGACTTCGGCGATCCGATCCGAGCCGCTGGGATGATCCGCGCGGGTCATTTCCACGCGGCAAAACTTCTTCGCGGCCTCGGCGATGCGCGCGTCATCGGTGGCGACGATGATTTCGGAGAGCGACGGAGCTTTTTGGCATTGTTCGACGACGCGTTGGATGAGTGGTTTGCCGGCGATCAATGCGAGCGGTTTGCCGGGAAATCGTGTTGAAGCAAAGCGGGCGGGAATGATGCCAATAATTTTCACCGGCGGGATTTAGCCACAGATCGAATGGGGATGAAACACAGATTTTGAAAATCGTATTCCAGGGCTTCTGCTTCCCGGAGAGCGCGCTTTCGGGGCGTCGGTTGCTCAACCAACGCGCCTTGGCCCGGGGCCCTCGCAGTGCGTGACGCGTTGTTTACGCCTGATTCAAGATCCAATCCGCAGCGCCAGGCAGATCGGGGACGATTGCGGCTTTCCCTAGCTTTTCTTCGGAGGTTCGCTCCAGTTCAGCGCCGTAGCCCGTGCGCACCAGAAGGCTTTTCCTGAGACCAGCGTTCCAGCCGCATTCCAAATCAATCAACTTGTCGCCCACGATGTAGCTCCGGCTCAGATCAAGGTCGAATTCATCCCGCGCATCCAGGACGAATTGCGGCGAAGGTTTGCGTCCGCGGCTTGGGGAATCCGGGTGTTCGGGCGCGATGTAGATCTTCTCAAAACGCACTCCCTCGCGGGCACATTCGGCGGCAATATGTGCGGAGACCTTGTCGACATCAGCCATGGTGAAATAACCGCGGCCTACGCCGGATTGATTGGAGATGATGAAAAGTAGAAAACCCGCGTCCTGCAGGCGTTTGAGCGCAACGATCGCCCCCGGAAAAATTTCAACCTCTTCCACTTTGTGCAGGTAATGCTTCTCGGCGATCAGGGTGCCATCGCGATCCAGAAAAATGGCGGGTTTCATTCGGACGCGGAGTTTTGGGAAAGCGGCTGCGGATGGAAAGCAAAATTCTCAGCGGCACCCGAGCGCGGGGGGGTGCAGGCAAGGGCCCCCCGGCGCGGGCCGGGCGGGGGGGGGGGGTGGGGGAGAAAGTTTTGGGAAAAAATGGAAGGGGGGGGGGGGGCCAAGATGACAGGGGA
>JBQCEJ010000512.1:0-5254 GCA_051960355.1 Verrucomicrobiota bacterium
CCCGAGACGCTCCGCCAGGCGATGCGTTGTTCAGGCACTTGTTCGACGATTTCAGCGTCCCATTCTTTTCGTTTGCCGGCCACCTTGGCGACCCAATGAAGATGTTTTTCGTCGAGTTGTTGGACCTGTTCGACCCCTTCCATGAATCGGGGGAACTCTTCGAACTGCGTCCACTGGTTGTAAACTTTGCCAATCGGGGCATCTACTTCGATGGATTTTTCAATTGTTTGCATAAACTAAACCTAAAACGTTGATGGTTAATTTTTCTGTGCAGAACTGTTTCAACTCCTCAAACCTACGCGCCCGACCTGATGCGTCGAGATGCCAACACATGGGGAGTTCACCGGATGGAAATCGCACAAAAACGTGAATGACAGGGAATAACGGGGTGGGGACCCGCCGCCTCACTCAATGCTTGGGGAAAACTAAAGCGCGAAAAAAAATCCCTTTTCCGAGGAGAACCCGGAAAAGGGATGTTGAGAGAAACAGCTTTCGCTTAGGCCTTGTTCAAACCCGCCAATCGGGATGCCGCAGCCGCCCACGGCTCCGCCGGGCCGGGCGTGTATTTGGCAACCTGACTGGAACGTCGAACGACGTCACGGATTTCACTCAGCGATTTCAGTTCTCCAGCCGCCCAGACCTGCACCAGGAGATTACCCATGACCGTGGCTTCAACCGGACCGGTCACCACCGGGCGTTGACAGGCATCCGCCGCGAACTGGCTGAGAACCTTGTTTTGCGAACCGCCACCCACGATGTGAATGACTTCAATGCGTTCGCCGGTCAACTCCTCGAGGGAGGCGAGCACTTCGCGATATTTCAGCGCCAGACTTTCGTAGGCGCAACGCACCATTTCGCCTTTGGTTTTCGGCACCGGCTGACCGGTTTCGCGGCAGAACGCCTGGATGGCGCGCGGCATGTCCGGCGGATTAAGAAAACGCGGATCGTCGAGGTTCAAGAGCGAACGAAGCGGTTTGGCTTCGGCGGCCATTTGCGCGAGTTGCCCGTAATCGTAACGCTCGCCCTGGGCTTCAAAGGAACGCTTGCATTGCTGCACGAGCCACAGGCCCATGATGTTCTTCAACAAACGGTAGGTGCCGCCAAAGCCGCCTTCGTTGGTCATGTTGAGTTCCAACGCGCGCTGGCTCAGACAGGCCTCTTGGACTTCCACGCCCATCAGTGACCAGGTGCCGGAACTGATGTAAGCCCAGTTCGCTTTCCCGCTGTTGGCCGTCGGCACGCCAACCACCGCCGACGCGGTGTCGTGCGTTGGCGGCGCGACCACCTGAACGTTTGCCAACCCGAGACGTTCGGCGAGTTGCGGTCGCAGCGTTCCGAGCCGGGTTCCCGGTTGAACCACCTTGGGAAACATTTTCGTCGGCAAGCCGAGTTTCTTCAGCAGGCCGGTGGACCATTGGCGCTTCGACGGATGCAGGCATTGAGTCGTCGTGCCGTTGGTGAATTCCACCACGCGCGAACCGCACAACAGCCAATGCAGGAAATCCGGCATCAGCAGGAGACAGTCGGCTTCCGCCAGCAGCTCTGGATTGCGGCCGTTCATGGCCAGCAACTGGAAGAGCGTGTTGAGTTGCATGAACTGCAACCCGGTCTGGGCGAAGATTTCCGCCCTCGGCACTTTCTTGAACGTTTTCTCCATCACGCCGTTGGTCCGCGCATCGCGATAGTGATAGGGCTGGCTGATGATTTCGCCGTTCTTCGTCAGCAGCACATAATCCACACCCCAGGTGTCGGCGCCGACGGAGACGATCTGCTTGCCGTACTTTTTGGCGGCCAGGCCGAGGCCCGTTTGGATTTCAGCCCAGAGCCGGAGGACGTCCCAGCGCAGGGTGTCGCCCACCTGCACGGGGCCGTTGGGAAAACGATGCAGCTCTTCCAGGGCAATCGTTTTACCGTCCCAGATTCCGGCCATGACCCGACCGCTTTCCGCACCGAGATCAATGCCGAGATAGACCTGTGTTCCGCGCTTCATGATGGGAAGGAGTCGATCGGGTTAATGTCCGCCGCCCGCCTGGCCTTTGAGGTAAGTGCCAAAACCGATGATGATGGTCGATAGAATCAACGTGACGATACCACCGGCAATGAGGCTGTGCGCCTTCTTGCTGGAGCCTTTCCATTCGTGGAAAATCCAACCCCACATCGTGCTGAAAATAATGATGCTGGCCATGTGCAAGGTCCAGGAGGCGAAACCGAATTTGCCCATCTGCGTTTCACCCATCGTGTAAAAGAAGAACTGGAAGTACCAGGTCGTGCCTGCCAGCGCCGAGAACAGATAATTGCCCAGCATCGGCACTTTCAAGTCCGCTTCGGAAACCGTCGCAGTGCGCATCGCCGTGGCCACGCCGCCGGTCTCTGAACCGCTATGTTCGCCGCCCGAGGCTTTCAGGCCGGCGTGTTCCGGCCGCACATGCGAAGCCGTGTATTGATAGGCCGTGCGATTCTTGATGTTCAACAGCACGCACCAGATGAAGTTCGTCGTGAACCCGCCCAGCAACACCACCACGAGCTTAGGCAAACCCGTCCAAAGCGTCGAGGTGCCCGCCGCCGCCGAAGCTTCGCCAATCGGCGCGCCCGCCGTCAGAGCGAACGAGAAGCACGCGCTCATGATTCCGGAAAACGTGGCGACCAGGATGCCTTTGGAAAAATTGAATTCCGTGATCGCCTTTTTCTTTTCCGCCTCGGGCATCTGACGTTCCTTGGTCAAACCGGCATACGCGGCAATCGCGATTCCGAGCAAACAAACAAAGACGCCGGCCAGCGTGATCTGACCCGGCCGAGTCGAGGCAATCTGGGCGATGCTTTCCGCCACGGGAATATTCGGCAGAAACATCTTGAAGATCGGCGGCAGCAACGTGCCGAACGCCGCGCAATAACCCAGGGCCACGCCCATGCCGAGAGACATGCCGAGGTAACGCATCGTCAGACCGAAGGTCAAGCCGCCCAAGCCCCAAAGCGTCCCGAAGAAATAAGTCCACCACAGCGTAGCCGCCGATTGCTGTTTCAGCACGCCGATCAGGTCATTGGTCATCACCGAGGCCAACAACCACGGGCAGATGATCCAGGAGAAAAAGCCGCCAACCAGCCAGTAGGTCTCCCAGGACCATTTCTTAACGCCTTTGTAAGGCACATAAAAACTCCCGGAGGCGAGGCCGCCGAGCCAGTGGAAAAATACACCGAGGAATGGATTCATAGGTTGTAGAACTTGGGTTCAGTGTGCCAATTAAGAGCGCTTCGACAAGACTTTGGTTTCGTAATCCTTCACTTCTGTGAGCCAGGCTTCACCCGCGGGAACGCCCTGCTGCAAACAGTAGTAATCCCAGACCGCACCCGCCGGCAGCAGCTTCGCCTCTTCCATGAGCGCCAGGCGCGTTGTGTAATCGCCCGCCAATTCCGCCGCGCGCAGTTTCTCGATCGGCGCGAGCATCGCCAGCAGCAATGCCCGACACATGTTGCGCGAACCGATCACCCACGCCGCGACGCGATTGATGCTGGCGTCGAAGTAATCGAGCCCGATCCGCACGCGGCCGGTGTAACCGCCCCAGACGATTTCCTGCGCGGTGGCTTGCAGATCATCGGTCAGGGTTACGACATGATCGCTGTCCCAGCGGACGCCGCGGCTGACGTGCAGCGCGATTTCCGGCAGGTATTGCAGCACGGAAGAAATCTTGTCCGCGATGCCTTCGGTCGGATGATAATGCCCGGCGTCGAGGGTCAGCAGGATCTTACGGCTGATCGCGTATCCGAGATAAAATTCGTGTGAACCGACGACATAGCTTTCCGAGCCAATGCCGAACAGCTTCGGCTCGACGGCATCGACGTTGAGCTTGGGATCAATTTTCTTGGCGAACACCTTGTCCAGCGAATCCGCGAGGCGCGCCCGGTAACCTTTGCGATCAGCCGGCGTGTCCTTCATGCCGTCGGGAATCCAGAGATTGGTCAAACAGGTTTTGCCCAGCGCCTTGCCGAACGCCGCGCCGATCTCGCGCGAGCGAATGCCGTGTTCGATCCAGAACTGGCGGATTGCCTTGTCGGGATTGGACAACGTGAAGCCGTCGGAGGATTTGGGATGAGCGAAGTAGGTGGGATTGAAATCGAGGCCGATCTTGTTGGCTTTGGCCCAGGCAATCCAGTTCTTGAACTGATCGGCGCTGAGCGCGTCGCGGTCCACTTTCTTGCCGTTCATCTCGGCGTAACAGGCATGAATGTTGAAGCGATGATTACCCGGCACCAGCGAGGCGGCTTTCTCGAAATCGGCGCGCAGTTCCTCGGGAGTCCGCGCTTTGCCGGGATAATTGCCGGTAACCGCCAGGCCGCCACCCAATTCGCCGCCGGCGTTTTCGAAGCCGCCGACGTCGTCGCCCTGCCAGCAGTGAATGGAAACCGCGATGCCTTTGAGCGCTTTCAAGGCTTTTTCAGTGTCCACGCCCAAAGCGGAATAACGTTCCGTCGCGAGTTTGTAGGCTTTTTCGATGTTGGTTGTATTTTGCTTCATGAGGTCGGATGCCGGTTAATTGTTTTCAACAGAGTGTGGCCAGTGGCCAAGATAGTTGCGGAAGGAACCGGTTTTCTCCTTCACAATGTGGCCAGAATTCAGCACGATCTTGCCACAATTGAAAAACCCGCTTCTCACAAATCAGGGCCGGGCAATCGCCGAAACGCTGGCGCGCTGAAATGCTGACTCTAAAGGCCAAAGACTGGTTTTCCGACGCCTTTCCACTCTCGGTGGAACGCCGCGATCCGCAGCCGGCGTTCCCGCCGCATAAGCACGAATTTTCCGAGGTGGTGATCGTTATCAGCGGCAGCGGTTTGCACGTGACCGGCCGCGAATCCTGGCGGCTTTCCGCCGGCGATGTTTTTGTCATCGGCGGCTCCCGCGTTCACGAATATCGGGAGCTTCAGAAGCTGAGCCTGATCAACATCCTGTTCGACCCGGAGAAGTTGCGGATGCAACTGGCGGATCTGCCTTCGGTGCCGGGCTATCACGCCTTGTTCACGCTGGAACCGGCCTGGCGCAAACGCAATCAGTTCAACAGCCGGCTGCGGCTTTCGCCCGGAGAACTGGCCGCCGTGCTGGGTTTCGTGGAGCCGCTGGAAAAGGAACTGCGCACGCGCCTGCCGGGAGTTGGGTTTCAGTCGATGGCGCTCTTCATGCAAACCGTCTGTTACCTTTCGCGCTGTTACTCGCGCTTCAAAAGCCCCGACTCGCGGGCTTTGCTGCGCAGCGCCGAAGCGATCG
>JBQCEJ010000513.1:0-3148 GCA_051960355.1 Verrucomicrobiota bacterium
GGCTCGCGGCTACAGCTCGCTATTTCGTTGCGACCGGTCAAAAGCTGCTCGGCAAAGGCGCGCTGTTCCGGTGTATCGCGCTGATACCAGCACGCACTGAAACGGGACCAACGCCAACCGGCGCTTTTCAGGAGCTCGAGCGTTTCGGCCTCCGGCTTCTGCGGGAAGCGCAGTTCAATGCCGTTCTTGGCTTTGTTCTCGGTGAGCGTCGGCACCAGAGAGGCCGGGTGGACCGGGAAAGGTGCTGCACGATCGGGCACAGGAACGGACGGAACAGGAGCTTTGACTTGTAGACTGGTGGCTGGTTTTAACGGATTGAATCGAGACATGTTTCTTGAATGGTTCTGTGGTTCGCGGTTGATGGTATTGACAGAAAGTTTTTGCGGTCGGGGTATAGAATCAATCTTCGTCGGGCAGCATTACGGTGATGGCGGGTTTGGGATCGTCGATATCCATGGGACCGCAGATGGCGACCAGCTTGACGAGCTTGGGGCGGCGATTGTCATTGCGCACATAGAGCGCAACCGGCAGGCGGCTCGTTTCTCCCTGCGCCTGAAGGATGGCAAAACGGGTCATCCAAACGATGTCCCAGAGGCGACCGGCTTCATCCTGAGCGGTCACGCCCGGAGGCACGGTCACGTAGGCGTCAAAGACCGCCCGGGTGAGGAACATGGGGAAGGAAATGCCGGCCTCTTTGGCGGTTTGGGTAACGTCCACCTGAACGCCATCGGCCAAGGCCTGCTTTCGGGTGTAGGCGTAGATCACTCGGCCGAACAGGGAGTCTTGATCTTCAATCTTTATTGTGGGTGTTTTCATAAATCGATCGCCTGGCACGGATGCTTAATTGTAGAAGTAGCCCAACTCTCTCAGGCTGGCGTATCCCTGGCGGTTCGCATCATTCGGTTGGCCGAGAATGATGTGGTCCACGACTTCGATCTTCAGCAACTGGCCGGCACGAATCAGATCCCGCGTGACCTTGATATCCGCTTCCGACGGGCTCGGATTGCCGCTCGGGTGATTGTGGGCGATGACGATGCACGCGGCGTTCACAACGATGGCCGACTTGAACACCTCCCGGGGATGGACCAGCAGCGTGTCCAGCGTGCCGATCGAGACGACTTCGAATCCAATCGGAGATTTGCGAGTGGACAGGTGGACGACGATGAAATTTTCCACATCCGGCCGATACACCAGGCTGTCCTGAAGCCGTGCGCGAATGTAGTCATTGACCATGGCTGGAGTGTCGATGATGCGGTGATCCATGGGCGCATCGTTAAGCCGCATCACCCGGAACTCATTACCGAATAGCTGGGTGCGCCAAGACTTGGGCGTGATGGTTTTGGTAGATGTTCTCATAAAATCGGGAAATCGAAGCAGGCAACAAAAAGCCCGGCGAGTGGACCCCGCCGGGCGAATCTACAGCGTGTTGTGGGCTGGAGTTTTTTTGTTGGTTAGCGCTTCATGTTATCCTTTCGGTTTAGGGTTGCGGCTACAGGCGAGTCATTTGCCGCGGTATCAATTGGCGAACCAGCGGGCGAAACGGGTTTCCTTCCCCCAACGACGTTGGGTCAGTTGACAAATTAAACGAAGGCTGTCACCCATATCAGCATGAACAAGGCGATCGTTCTCCTGTCCGTGCTGCTGGCCGTGGGGTGTTCCAAGTCAAAGCCAAAACCGGATTATTCCGTTCCCATTCGCAAGCTGGCCGCCATTCAGGCTGCGGCGGAATCCGGCACCACCTTGGAACGCATGGGTGAACTGGTGGCGGATCTTAAAACGGAGTTCATGCTGCACCCGCTGGAGGACCAGGAAACGCAGGCTACCATTGAACGGCTGCTGGGACGCAGCATGGAAATGTGGATCACATGGCAGTCCAACCGGCTCTACTTCATCGAGGTGCATGGCTACGACCCGGCGACTGGGAAATATCTCGAAGGGCTCAAGATGACCATGGGAACGTTCGCGACCGGGGCCTATTGCGGGCGCAGGCTGTTGGAACTGGACCAACGGGATGGGTCTGAAAAACAGGAGCGCGGGAATCGTCTCTGAACCGCACCTTAGGTTGTCCCGAGCACCTTATATACTCCGACCTCCAGCCGACATGCCGCAAAGCCAAGCACCTAGAGCATTCACGACCCACAGTTTAAATTTTTTGGCTTTCATCAATTGGCGAACCAGCGGGCGAAACGGGTTTCCTTCCCCCACCCTGCCACGGTCTGAAGCACCCGCACGGGACCGCCAAGGAACGGAATGCCATTGCAGGTGTGGACCGTCAGATTGTATTGAGCCAGCACGGGAAAGCGCTGGGGTTTGCGGATTAGTTTCATCGCTTAAAAAATTGATGGTCCTTGATGAGCACGGTCTTGTGCATGGCCCGGGCTCAGGACGGCGAGCCAAAGGCCCGCACGTTTTCCCAATGCGTGGCGCCGCCGGTGATGTCGTTGGTGCAGCTTTCGCTCCATGCCTGCCGCGCCCGCGCCCACACCCATTGCGGCTGTTTCAGTGCGATCGGATTGTGCAGTCCGTAAACGCCTTGCAGCGTGCCCCGGTTACGGATCGCGCCGGCGACGGCCAACATGCCGCGATACCCCTGATTGGCCGCCTCGCCCACGATGGCGCGAATGGCAGACTGGTCCGGGATCAGGGACGCAGCGGATCGGAAAACCGCAGCCAAAGTGAACACGACGAGGATTGAGCGTTTCACGGTGCGCTCCCTTCCGCGACCAGAGACAGCGCCGCCGGCAGCAGTGTTTCTGCGGCGTGCTGGAGTTGCGCCCGCGCCGTTTCCTCCTGCATCGCCGAGACGACCATAAACTTGTGAAAGTTGCAGATCGAGTGATTGGCGTTCGCGTGGAGTTCTCCGGCGTCTTTGTCGCACCAAGCGCAACGGGTTTCGGTTGTTGTCGTCATAGAATGGAGTCGCGAAGTTTTTGAAACAGGAGCGGGCTGTCCGCACGGGAAACCGGGCGATCGGAAATCGTCCGCGGTTTCACGGGAACAGGATTGAGAATAAATTCAGCCGTCAGGTGATGGCACTGGGGACAAGCGGCCGGCGAGGCGGTGCTGCTGTGCAGGAAAACGACGTCGTCGCATTTCGTGCAGAACCAATGGCCGGGTCGAGAGTTCATGGGCAAAACAGCTGTAGTGG